>OMQS01000040.1 GCA_900313295.1 uncultured Eubacteriales bacterium | reverse complement strand
TGGAGCTTGTGGCCGGACTCGAACCGGCGACCTGCTCATTACGAGTGAGCTGCTCTACCAACTGAGCCACACAAGCGCATCCTCTGCGGACAGGGGTTATTATATCAGCTTTTTCCCCCGCCGTCAACTCTCATTTTTCGGCGGAGCCGCAGAAAAAAATACGATCCGTATTCAAGCACCGGACTTTGCGGATATTTTTCCTTTTCTTTGCCTTTTTTCTCCCATGCTTTCACATCTTTCGTCAAAATCACAAGAGAAAAAGCTGACCTTTTCCGCCCTTTTTCGGCGCCAAATAAGCGTTCTCCCTTCCCCGACAAATTTACATAATATTCCCCGCATAATGATTCTACGATTTGTTATCCACATTATCCACAGAGTTTTCCACATGCGTTTTTCTTTTATTATTAGCGGCTTTTTTATTATTCTCCCTATTAGTCCTTCCTATATGTGTATTATTTTTGCAAACAAAATTGTTAACATAACCCTTTTTTCTTCCAAAAACTGGCACCGCCTTTTTTTCTCCCTTTTTCTCCCCTTGACAAGCAAAAACGGAGAGAGGCCGAAGCCCCTCTCCGCGGGAAAAATTTTATGCCATTACCGCGCACCGCGGCGGCCGGCCACGCGGTTGATGACCACATACAGCGCCACCAGCACCGCAATGCTGCCCACAAGGATCAGATACATCTGGCCGTTGGACACCTGATGGTCAAAGAAATACAGGTTGCAGTCCACGCTGTCGCGGATGGCCTCCACCACCTGCTTGGGGAAGCCCAGGCTCTCCATCTCGGCAAAGGTGCCGCGCAGGGTATGGTTGCGCAGGAGGCTGGTGCCGTAGGTGCCGGGGAGGAAGGACAGCACCTTTTGCAGTCCGGAGCCGAAGTTGGAGATGGGCATGTAGGCGCCGCAGATGAAGCCGTAGCCGGCGCTGACGATGGTGCCGACAGCCGAAGCCTGCCCGTCCGTGGTGAGCCAGAAGTTGATGCAGGAGGAGAGCGCCGTGCCGAACATGGTCAGCAGGAACACATCCAGCAGCAGCGCCAGCACGTCGCAGACCGTAAGATACCAGCCCACGCAGGCCAGATAGCCCAGGCACACCGCCGCAGCGGAGAAGGTGATGATGAGGGTGGAGGAAAGGCTGGCGATGTAGTAGCCCATGGCCATGGTGGCAGGGCGCACGGGAGAGATGGCGAGGTCGTGGCGGGCACCGCTGGTCTTGTCCTTTATCATCAGCAGATTGGAGCAGAAGGCCACGGTGACGCAGCTCACCGCCAGCAGGGAGGACACCAGCTGGCCGCCTACCACACCGTTGAGCACGCTGTCAGCCACGGTGGCGCCCGCCTGCTTCAAAGCGGAGCGGAAGGAGTCGTCAAACACCTTCTTCAAAAAGGTGGCGTACAGCACCAGCAGGATCACAGGGGTGATGAGGGAAGAGTAAAACACGCCCTTATCCTTGAAATAGAGCTTTATATTGCGCCGGATCAGCGCACCAAGTCCTGTCATTTCTCCTCACCTCCTGTCAGTTTTTTACCGGTGACAGCCAGGAACACATCGTCCATCTTGCCTTTGGTGATCTCATAATCCCGAAAGATCTCGGGATAGCGCAGGATAAGCTCCGTGGCCGCCGCCGTGTCCTTGACAAACACGCGGTAGGCGTCCCGAATGCTCTCGTAGCTCGCGCCCAGCGTCTTCACCTGCTCCTCGGTAATGCCGTAGAGGGTGATGAAGTCGCCGGTGTAGGTGTTCTTCAGGGTGAGAGGCGTGCCCTCGGCGGCGATGCGGCCGCGGTCGATGATGACCACATAGTCGGCGTCCGCCGCCTCCTCCATATAGTGGGTGGTGAGAAACACCGTCATGCCCTGCTCCCGCCGCAGGCGACCGATAACCTGCCACAGGTTGGTGCGGGTCTGGGGATCGAGGCCGGTGGTGGGTTCGTCCAGAATCAGAATTTCCGGCTCGTGCAGCAGCGCCCGGGCAATGTCGATGCGGCGGCGCTGGCCGCCGGAGAGCTTGCCCAAGGGGCGCTTGAGCAGATCGGCAAAGTCCAGCAGCTCCGTCAGCTCCTCCAGCCGCTTTTCAAACGCCTTGCCATGAATGCCATACAGTGCTGCGCGGCTGCGAAGGTTATCCCGCACGGACAGATCCTTATCCAGCGCAGATCCTTGGAACACCACGCCCAGCTTGCGGCGGATGCTGTCCGGCTCTCTGTCCAGATCGGCACCGCAGATCCGGACGCTGCCACTGTCCTTGCGCAGCTCGCCGCACATGATGTTGATGGTGGTGGATTTGCCGGCGCCGTTGACGCCCAAAAAGGCAAAAAGCTCGCCTTTTTTCACGCAGAAATTCAGATCCTGCACCGCCTTCACTTCGCCAAAGGACTTGTAAAGATGGCTGATCTCCATAATATTGTCCATATTCTCTCTCCTTTACAGAGCAGCAAATATCCTGCAACCCTTCTTTTTCAGCCAGATAAAAAGCGCCACGCAACCCGCCAGAGTAGCTCCGGCGAAGGCGGCCATATAAGCCGTGAACCCGATGCGCCAGCCCACCAGCAGGAAGCCGCCCGCCAGCAGCGCCGCATAAGCCCAGCCGCCGAACAGGGCGATGGTCACGGCGCCGCTCTGCTTGATGGGGGTGATCTCATTGGTCCAGTGGAGAATGGGCATTTTCAGACCCAAGAACAGATTCAGAAAAGCGGACAGCACAGTGAACAGCACCGCTACCGCCAGCAGCAGAGTCGTCTGTGCCGCCGGGAAGGGGCTCACGATGGCGATGCACACGCACAGAAGCGCCGCCGGAATCCCCGAAAGCAGCAGATGCATCCGCAGCTTGGCGCGCAGCACCTGCCACGTCGTCACAGGCATGGACTGCACCAGCCACAGGCTCTTTCCCTCCAGAGAAACGGAGGGTGCCGCCATATCGTTCATGGACACCAGCATACACGCCGCCGCTGCCAGCAGCACCGGAACGGTTTCCACGCTGTCAGGGAACAAAAGCTCCAGCGTGGAGAAAAAATCCGCGCCCTTCCACAAAACGGCGGCTGCACCGAGGACAAGACCCAGAATGCCCAAACCGCAGTTGAGCATATAGTTGGCGCTGGAGGTGAAGCGGTTCAGCTCCCGGCTCAGCAGAGCGGCATCTGCGCTTCTGCGCCGAACGGTCTTTTCCTTATACTCTTTGCGCGCCACGGCGCCGGTGGAGGTGGCTAGACGCAGGAAGCTGCGGGCGATGAGATACCACACCAGAGCGAAGACGGCCAACACCGCCGCTGCCACAATGGCCATGGCCGCGCCGTCGCCCACGGCCACGCGGCCGACAAGGTAGAGAGGATAGGCAGAAGAACGGATGGTGTCGCCATAGTAAACGGCGTTTTCCACCAGCTCCGTCAGCAGGGTCTGCGCCTTGGCGTAGAAAAAGTAGTAGGCGCCGATGAACACGAGGGAGATGATCACCGTGACGAAGCTCTTGTTCTTCAGCTTCCGGCTGATTTTGGCCACCAGCCAGCCCAGCGCGCAGGAGAGCGTCAGCACGAAGACGGACAGCAGGAGCAGCTGCACCACGCAGCCCAAAACCGTCTGCACCGTCATCCCCACCGTGACCCAGTACACGATGATAGCCGGCAGCAGCACAATGCCGGAATACATAAGCCCCATGAGGTAGACGCTCACCAGGCGGGCAGCCATGATGGTGCGCACGGGAATGGGCATGGACAGCAGCAGATCGTTGTCCTTGGCCATATAGAGGCTGGAATAGGTGTTGAACACGCTGCCGAAGGTGCCCAGAAACGCCGCCAGCAGGGTCATGAGGGTGAAGTAGAGCCAGTCCATGCCCACCGCCGCCATAGGCTCGCACATGGCAAGGGACAGGAAGGTGAACAGGCCGCCCAGCACGCCCACCATCAGCACAATGAAAAACACGAAGAAGCCGATGGTTGCGCCCTTGGAGCGGGCTTTATTCTTTTTCGCGTCGTATGTATAGCTGCGGAAAATTTCCCCCAGCTGCTTTTTCACAAGGATCTTCAGCATGATTCGTCCTCCAGCTCCAGGAACACTTCCTCCAGAGAATCATCGCCCTTCACTTCCTCCATGGTGCCGGAGCGCATGAGCTTGCCGCCCTTGATGATGGCCACCTTGTCGCACAGCTTCTCCGCCACCTCCAGCACATGGGTGGAGAAGAAGATGGCGCCGCCGCTCTCGCACAGCTCGCGCATCATGCCCTTGAGCAGATGGGCGGCCTTGGGATCCAGACCCACAAAAGGCTCATCCATGATGATGAGCTTGGGGGCGTGGAGCCAGGCGGAAATGATGGCCAGCTTCTGCTTCATGCCGTGGGAATAGGCGGCGATGGGCTGCGCCAGATCCGCCGTCAGTTCAAAGAGATCGGCGTACTTGCGAATGCGCTCCTGCCGGTCTTCGGCGCTCACGCCGAAAATATCGGCGACGAAATTCAGGTACTTGATGCCCGTCATGTACTCATACAGGTCGGGATTGTCGGGGATATAGGCCATGTCCCGCTTGCACGCAACGGGCTGGGCACGGACGGACTTGCCGCAGACCATGATCTCGCCGGCGTCAAACTGCAGGATGCCCGCCACAGACTTGAGGGTGGTGGTCTTGCCGGCGCCGTTGTGTCCGATGAAGCCGTAGATCTCGCCGGCCTGAATGTGCAGGCTCAGATCGTCTATCGCTTTTTTCTCTCCGTAGGTCTTTGTTAAATGGTCGATTTTCAGCATTGTATTCTCCTCCGTTTTCCGATATTAAAACTCCATGACCTTGCCCACCTGCAGCTGATGGAGCCGGTCGCCCAGCTCCTCCCGCAGCACGCGGTAGGCTCTCTCGCCGGTGCAGTGGCCGGTGCAGACATAGGCCACGCCCGTCTGGCGGATCTTTTCCGCCAGTGCCCGCACCTCCGACGCCGGTTTATTATACAGATGGAAGCCGCCGATGAGAGCGTAGACCGTCTTATCCGGAAAGGCGGCTGCCACCTCGTTTATGATGTTGGCTGCGCCGCCGTGGGAGCAGCTGTTGAAGATCACAAGCCCCTTGGCCGTGTCCAGCACGAGGCTCTGCTCATGGGAAAAATCGTCCGGACGCCAGCGGCCGCTCTCCAGACGGTACATCCTCTCCCGCTGGCCGACGCGCTCCAGCTCCGGCGTGCTGTGGGGCACCAGATACGCCCCGGTCAAAATCTCCACGGGCTGCTCCGGCGCATAGATCACCCGCTCCCGAAAAGCCTGCAGAACGGTTTTGGGCACGCCGATGTAGCGGCGGAAAAGCCAGTATTTTGCGTAGCAGTCGGCGGCGCATGTCCGGCCGACATAGAATTTGGCCTTGTCATTGCAGCGGAAAAATGTTTCCATGCCGTTGGCGTGGTCATAGTGGGCATGGGACAGCACCGCCGCGTCCACGCTTCCAAGGTCAAGACCCAGCTGCGCCGCGTTGGCGGCAAACAGGCTCGACGCTCCGGTGTCCAGCAGGATGCGCTTTTCGCCGTGCTCTATATAGATGCACAGCCCCCACTCCCCCGA
Source organism: uncultured Eubacteriales bacterium (assembly GCA_900313295.1). Classification (GTDB taxonomy): domain Bacteria; phylum Bacillota; class Clostridia; order Oscillospirales; family Oscillospiraceae; genus Vescimonas. The sequence goes on along the minus strand of OMQS01000040.1, from coordinate 490 downwards.
CAGGGCGCCGTTTTTTCGGTTGTCTACCACCACAGTTGCCTTCATGTCCACTCTCCCTTTCTCCAAAAGCCGTCGAAAATTCAATTGCAATATACATTATATAGTATTCCCTTCCCCTGTCAACACAAAGCGGGCAATCCCTGCTTTTTGAACACAACCTATTATCTTTTTGACACAAAAAAATACGACGCAGCCATGAGCCGCGCCGCATCTTCGCTTATTCCTTTTCGTCCAGCTCCATGGTGGCGTAGGCGTTGAGGTACAGGTCGCCCCGCTTGCCCGACAGGTACTCATAGTAGCCCTGAGCGCCGATCATGGCGCCGTTGTCGCCGCACAGCCGCAGAGGCGGCACAAACAGCCGCAGCCCCGCCTTGTCGCAGGCGGCCTTCAGGTCGGCGCGGATGATGGAATTGGCCGCCACGCCGCCGGCAGCCACCACGGTCTTCCGCCCGCAGCGGCGGGCAGCCTCCATGGCACGGGGCACCAGCTC
>OMQS01000075.1 GCA_900313295.1 uncultured Eubacteriales bacterium | reverse complement strand
GATATTTACTTTTCGGGAGTTCAAGTCTATCCACAAAGGGAAAACGGCGATTTTACATCTGCGTTTTGGTACAGAGAAAAATCGCCGTTTGGGTAGCAAAAAAGCCCGATATATTCGGGCTTTTCGCAGGAGACATCTTTTTTGTCTACACATTTTGGTCGGAGTGGGGGGACTTGAACCCCCGGCCTCTTGGTCCCGAACCAAGCGCGCTACCAGCTGCGCTACACCCCGTTCTTTTCACAGCTTACTCATTATATGGATTTTTCTGCCGGATGTCAAGTGTTTTGCCGCATCGTGCGCCCTAAAAAAATGCGGTGAGGGTGGTTTGCACCGCAAAGTGTTCTATGGTATAATAACCACAATGACTATTCTATACGTCGAAAAAGGCAAACCAACGCAGGCAAACGGAGGAGGGCAAGCCAATGCTGCATCTGTGGATCGGACGGGCGGGAGCCGGAAAGACAGCTCGCGTGCTGGAAACCATACAGCAAAGCCGCGAGGAGCGGCCGCAGCTTCTCATTGTGCCGGAGCATGTGTCCCATGAGGCGGAAATGGAGCTGTGCCGCGCTCTGGGCGACACGGCCAGCCGCAATGCGGAGGTTCTGAGCCTGCGCAATCTTTCCGGCCGTGTGCTGGGAGAGGTGGGCGGTCTCGCCGATTTCACGCTGGACGGCGGCGGCAAGCTGCTCACCATGCGTATGGCGCTGCAGGAGGTGGGCGGCAGCCTGCGGGTGTTCAATAGCCCCTCACGCCGCGCGGCGTTTCTGGAGCAGCTGGTCACGCTGATGGACGAGCTGTATGCATATGAGATCCCGCCCCAGGAGCTGTATGCCAGCGTGCAGGAGGCCGTCGGGCAGGAGGGGGACAAGCTGCGGGACGTGGCGCTGCTGTATGCCGCCTATGACGCCCGTCTCTGCGCCGACGGACGGGACACACGCTCGCGGGTGCAGAAGCTGCGGGATGCGCTGCCGCAGTCCTCTTACCTGATGGGCAAGGATGTGTATTTTGACGGTTTTTCGTATTTTAATAAGGTGGAGGAAGGGATCCTTCTCACGGCTCTGCAGCAGGCAAGCAGCGTCACGGTGACGCTTTTGGGGGACAAAAACTCCGCCGTCCTGTTTCAGAATGCCTTTCGCCAGCGGCAGCGCCTTGTGCGCATGGCGCAGCAGGCGGGGCAGCACTGCACCATGGAGTTCATGGAGTCGACGGCGGACACGCCCCTTGCCCATTTGGAGCGGTACTTTTTCGGCGCGGAGGCGCCCGCCCGCGCAGGGGGCGAGGCGCAGGTGCAGCTGTACGAGGCCTCCACCGCCTACGCCGAGGTGGAGTATGTGTCCGCCAAGATCCGACAAATGCTCCAAAGCGGCTGGCGCTGTCGGGATATTGCCGTTACCGCCCGCGATCTGGGGGAGTACGGCCCCGTTCTGGAGCATGTTTTCGCGCGGGACGGCATCCCGCTGTATATCAGCCGCCGCAGCGATATTCTGCAAAAGCCACCTTTGCTCTTGGTGCTTGGCGCGCTGGACGCCGTTACCGGCGGTTTTGAATATGAGGATATGTTCCGCTACCTGAAAACCGGTCTGGCGGGCATAGACCGGACGGAGTGCGACAAGCTGGAGAACTATGTGATCCTCTGGTCCATCCGCGGTCAAATGTGGCTGCGGGACACCCCGTGGACGGCCAATCCCGACGGGTACGGCGCCGAGCTTACGCCGGAGCGTCAGCAGCGGCTGGAGGAGCTGAACGCCATTCGGGAAAAGGTGCGCCGTCCGCTGATACCTTTGTATGAAAATATGCGGGGCGCCTCGGCAGCCGCGGATAAAGCCGCCGCGCTGTATGGGTTTGCCCGAGACGCGGGCGTGCCGCAGCTTTTGCAGCAGCAGGCGCAGAGGCTCATGCAGTCCGGTCGGGTGCAGACGGCGGAGGAATATCGCCAGCTTTGGGAGATCTTCTGCGCCGTGCTGGATCAGTTTGCGGAGATACTGGGGGACACGCAGCTCACCGGCGAGGAGTTCTGCCGCATGCTGCGCCTTGTGCTGACCCAGTACAGCGTGGCCACCATACCGGCCACTTTGGATCAGGTCAAGGTCAGTGAAATGACCCGTTCCGGCCGCCGCACGGTGCGGGCGCTGTTCCTTTTGGGCTGCAACGACCATCTTCTGCCGCAGGTGGGGCAGAAGAGCGGCATTCTGGATCGCCGTGACCGCACCTTCCTGCAGCAGCATGACCTGCCTTTGGCGGACGCCTCCTTTGATGAGCTGGACAATGAATTGCAAAACATCTATTCCGCCCTCACCCAGCCCACGGAGCTGCTCCATGTCAGCTATCCCACCGTGTCGCTGGACGGCACGGCGCTTCGCCCTGCCTTTGTGGTGGAGCGCATCCGCCGCCTGCTGCCGGACGTGCCGCTGAAGCATGAGGACGGGCAGTACCGTTTTTCCGTGCCGGCCACGGCGCTGGAGCTTGCGGGGCGCTATCCGGACAGCGACCTGGCGGCGTATTTCCGCGCCGACGCCCAGGGCAGTCGGGTGCTGGAGGCCATGGGGCGGGCGAAGCTTCTGGAGCGCGGTCGTCTGTCGCCGGCGGCGGTGCGCGCCCTCTATGGCACGCAGGTGCAGATGTCCGCCTCCCGCATGGATCGCATGAAAAACTGCCATTTCGGCTACTTCATGGAGTATGGCCTGCGCGCCAAAGAGCGCAAGGCGGCGGGCTTTCAGGCGCCGGAGATCGGCACCTTTATCCATTATCTGCTGGAAAACGTTCTGCGCACGGTGCGGGACAGGGGCGGATTTGAAAACGTTGCCCAGCGGGAACTGGACGCGCTGGTGCAGCAATACATTCGGGAGTACGCCGACACAAAGATCGACCGTTACAGTGAAAAAAGCGCCCGCTTCCGCTACCTCTTTGAGCGCCTGCAAAAAACGGCTTGCGCCATCGTGAACAACGTGGCCGATGAGATGCGTCGCTCGGACTTCAAACTCATGGAGTTTGAGCTGAGCTTCGGCGGTGGGGAGGCGGATCTGCCCGCCGTGTCCGTGGAACGGGAGGACATTTCCCTGCGCCTTGTGGGCAAGGTGGATCGCGTGGACGGATGGGTGAAGGACGGAAAGCTCTATCTCCGTGTGGTGGACTATAAAACGGGCAAAAAAACCTTCGACCTCTCCGATGTGCAGTATGGTTTGGGCATCCAGATGCTGCTGTACCTCTTTGCGCTGGAGCAGGAGGGCGAGCGGCGGTTCGGCCTGCCGGTGGTGCCGGCGGGTGTGCTGTACCTGCCCGCCCGAGATGTCATCGTTTCGGAAAAGCGGGGCGCTTCTGCGGAAAAGATTGAATCCGACATTCAAAAGGAGCTGCGCCGCAGCGGCCTTGTACTGGAGGATGCCGACGTGCTGCGCGCCATGGAGCACGACGCGCTGGAAAAGCCCGTGTATCTGCCCATCACCCTGAAAAAGGATGGCACCATCACCGACGGCGTGGCCACCGCCTACCAGCTGGGGCGGCTGGGGAAATACACGGAGCACCTTCTCCACCAGATCGTCGGTGAGTTGGCGCGGGGCAATGTGGATGCCGACCCCATCACCCGTTCGCCCCAGGACAGCGCCTGTCAGTGGTGCGCCTATGCTTCCGCCTGCTATTTCCGCCCGGGCCGCGGCACAGACCGCCGGCGCTATTTGAAAAAATCCCCCCCTGCCGAGGTTTGGCAGACCATAGAAGACGAAATGGGAAAGGAGGCGCGCCATGAGTGACATTCGGCTCACGGAGGAGCAGCGGCAGGCCGTGGAAAACCGCGGCGGCAGCCTGCTGGTGTCGGCGGCGGCCGGCTCCGGCAAGACAAAAGTGCTGGTGGAGCGCCTGTTTCGCAGGGTCGAGGAGGAAAAGTGCAGCGTAGACGATTTCCTCATCATCACCTATACCCGCGCTGCCGCTGCCGAACTGCGGGGCAAGATCGCCAAAGAGCTTTCCCGGCGAGTGGCGCAGCAGCCGGATAACGACCATCTGCGCCGCCAGCTGTTCCGTGTGTATCAGGCGGATATTAAAACCGTGGACGCCTTCTGCGGCAGCCTTCTGCGGGAGAATGTCCATCTGCTGCCGCCGGTAAACGGTCGCAGTCTCACGCCGGACTACCGCCTGCTGGACGAGCAGGAGGGCGCCGTGCTGCGCCAGCGCGTTCTGGAGCGGGTCATGGATCGGTTCTATGAGGCGCTGGAGCAAGGGGATGAAAACGCCGCCCTGTTAGCCCAGACCCTGGGCGCCGGACGGGACGACAGCCGCCTCACAGCGCTGGTGCTGGAGCTGTATGACAAGCTGCAGAGCCAAGCACACCCGCTGCAGTGGCTGCAGGATACCCGCCGCTTCTGGCAGGCGGTGCCCAACACCATGGAGCAAACGCCCTTCGGGGAGCTTCTTTTGGAGGACCTTGCCCAGTGGGCGGCATTCTGGTGCAGCCGGCTGCGCCGCGCTGTCGGAGAAATGGCCGAATGCCCCAAGGTGGAGGCGGCCTACGGCGCTGCCTTCTCGGCCATGGCCGAGGCCATGGAGCGGCTGCAGGCGGCGGCTGCCGTCGGGTGGGACGCCGTGGGGAAGACGGATCTCGCTTTTCCCGCCCTCAAGCCTGTGCGGGGCGAGGAGAACGCGGCGTGCAAGGAGCGCATGAAGGCGCTGCGCGACCGGTTTTCCAAGGAGCTGAAGGATGTCCTTGAGCCGTTTGCCGCCACGCAGGCGGAGCATCTTTTGGATCTTCATATCATGGCTCCGGCCATGCTGGCGCTTTTAGACCTGACGGCGGACTTCATCCGCAGCTTTCAACAGGAAAAGGTGCGCCGCAACGCGGCGGACTTCTCGGATCAGGAGCACTACGCCGTGGATATTCTTCTCACCGCCGACGGCCGTCCCACGGAGCTGGCGCAGCAGATCGCAGACCGATATGTGGAGATCATGGTGGACGAATATCAGGACACCAACGAGGTGCAAAACCGCATTTTTGACGCCATTTCCCGTAAAGGGGAAAACCTTTTCACCGTTGGAGATGTAAAGCAGAGCATCTACCGCTTCCGCTTGGCGCAGCCGGAAATTTTTCTGGAAAAATATCGGCTCTATCGCCATGCGGCGGCCGCTGCATCAGGGCAGGCGCGCAAGATCCTGCTCACCCGCAATTTCCGCTCCCGCCCCGAGGTGCTGGAGGCCACCAACTTCGTTTTCCGCAATATCCTTTCGCGGCAAATGGGGGAGATGGACTACGGCGTTGAGGAGCAGCTCTACGCCGGAGCCGCCTTTGCGCCCGCTCCGGATCGGGAGACGGAGCTGCACCTTGTCAGCGTGGAGAATACGGATGCCGAGGACTTTGACCGCACCCGCGTGGAGGCGGATTTTGTGGCCGGACTTGTGCGCAAAATGCTGGACGAGGGCTACCCCGTGCAGGGAGAAGACGGTGCGCTCCGCCCCGTGCAGCCGGAGGACATCGTGCTGCTCATGCGCTCGCCCAAGAGCCGCATGGCGGATTTCGGCGCAGCCCTGAGCCGCTGCGGCATTCCGTATTCCGGCGGAGAGCGGGAGTCGTTTTTTGAAACACTGGAAATTTCTACGGTCTATTCTCTTTTACAGATCGTGGACAACCCTCGGCAGGATGTGCCTCTCATCGCCGTGCTGCGCTCGCCGCTGTTCGGCTTCACGCCGGATCTGCTGGCCAGCATCCGTGGGTGCGCCAAGGGCGACTATTACGAAGCCTGCTGCGCCTGTGGGGAGGAACCGGTGCAGGCATTTGTGCGCCTGCTGGACGACCTGCGCAGTCTGGCGGCGGAGCTGCCCGCCGATCAGTTTTTGTGGCAGCTCTATGACCGCCTGCATATTCTGGGCGTTTTCAGCGCCATGGAGGATGGCGAGCTGCGCCGCAGCCGCCTGCTGAATCTGTGCCGCTATGCCTCAGAATTGGCCGCCATGGGCAAAATAACCGTCTTTGACCTGACGGAATACCTCCGCAGCCTCATGGCGCGGGGCAAGGAGCCGCAGATCGCCTCGGAGCAGGGCACCGGCGGCGTGGAGATCATGAGCATCCACCGCTCCAAGGGACTGGAGTTCCCCGTGGTGATCCTCTGCGACCTGAACCGCCGCTTCAACGGCACGGATCTCACCCGTCCTGTGCTGGTGCATCCCCGCCTGGGGCTTGGCACCGAGCGGGTGGACACCGACCTGCGCGTGCGCTATCCCACCGTTTCCAAAATCGCCCTTGCCCGAGAGATGGAAAAGGAAATGCTTTCCGAGGAGATGCGCCTTCTCTATGTGGCCATGACCCGCGCCAAGGAAAAGCT
>OMQS01000042.1 GCA_900313295.1 uncultured Eubacteriales bacterium | reverse complement strand
GCTTTCGGCGTGCTGGGCATGCTGCTGGGCGTGCCGGTGTGCTCGGTGATCTACGCGCTGTTGCAGGATTATCTCCGCGCCCAGCCGGCGGAGCAGCCCCCCGCGCCGCCTGCGGAGCAGTAAAATACAGAATAAAAAGGCCCTTCTCCCGCGCGGGAGAAGGGCCTTTCGTCTGCGGGAAATAGCCGTCGGCAAGGAACAAGCGGGCGGACAGAGGCGTCCGCCCCTACGCAGTATTAATAAAAGGCTCTTCTTTCGTGAAGAAGAGCCTTTTGTGGATTTATGCTTCTATTTACTTATGCCGTCCAGCACGTCCTGCAGGCTGATGCCGTCCAGATATTCGTTCACCACGCGCTCCAGACCTGTCCAGACGGGGAGCGTTTCGCACTCGTGGCAGCGGGGGCAAGCGTTGGGCGATTGCTCCAGGCACGCTACGGGGGACAAGCCCCCCTCGGCTGCCCGCAGGATCTCGCCCACGGTGTAGTCCTCCGGCGCCTTAGCCAGCCGATAGCCGCCCTGAAAGCCCCGGGAGGTCTGCAGCAGTCCCGCCCGATTCAGCACGGGGATGATCTGCTCCAGGTATTTTTTGGAAATGTCCTGCCGCTGGGCGATGTCCTTCAGAGCCACTACGCCGCTTCCCTGATTTTCCGCCAGATCCAGCATCATCCGCAGGGCGTACCGACCCCGGGTGGAAATTTTCATACCTTAGCCACCTCCATCCTTACAGGGGCATAATACCACAATTTAACCCGTTTCACAAGGGGGGTCACACCATGCGGCAGCTCTCGCAGTCGGGGAACTGGCTGTGGTCATAGGGGATGCCGTTGCGGTCATAGTAGTCCTTCACGGCGGATTTAATGGCCTCCTCCGCCAGAACACTGCAATGCAGCTTGTGAGCGGGCAGGCCGCCCAGAGCGTCCACAACGTCTTTATTGGAGATGGCCAGCGCCTCCTCCACGGTCTTGCCCTTGATCATCTCGGTGGCCATGGAGGACGAGGCGATGGCGCTGCCGCAGCCAAAGGTCTCGAACTTCACGTCCTTGATGACGTTGTTTTCAATGTCCAGATACATTTTCATAATGTCGCCGCACTTGGCGTTGCCCACTTCGCCCACACCGCTGGGGTTTGCAATCTCCCCCACGTTCCTCGGGTGCATGAAGTGATCCATTACGGTGTCGGTATACAGTGCCATGATAATTGCCTCCTTATTTCAGCATGAACGGCTTCTTGCCGCTGACCAAATCCTTCCACATGGGGCTCATATTGCGCAGGTAGTCCACCACTCTCGGCACCTCCCGCAAAATGACGTCCGCTTCCTCCTCCGTGTTCCACTCGCACAGACTCAGCCGCAGAGAGCCGTGCGCCACCTCGTGAGGCCGGCCGATGGCCAGCAGCACATGGCTTGGATCCAGAGAGCCGGAGGTGCAGGCGCTGCCGGAGCTGGCGCAGATGCCCTTGGCATCCAGCAGAAGCAGCAGGCTCTCGCCTTCGATGCCCTCAAAGCAGAGGTTCACGTTGCCGGGCAGCCGGTGTACCGGATCGCCGTTGAGGACGGAGTGGGGAATCTGGGACAGCCCCGCAATGAGCTTGTCCCGCAGTGCCGTGACCTTGGCGGCATTTTCGTCGATGTGGTCGCAGGCTTCTTTCAGAGCCGCCGCCATGCCCACGATGGCGGGCAGATTCTCTGTGCCGGCGCGCTTGCCCCGCTCCTGGGCGCCGCCCTCGATGACATTCACCAGAGGGATGCCCTTCTTGGCGTACAGCACGCCGCTGCCCTTGGGGCCGTGGAACTTGTGGCCGGAGAGGGAGAGCATGTCGATGTTCTGCTCCCGCACGTTGATGTGCAGGTGTCCCGCCGCCTGCACGGCGTCGGTGTGGAAGAGCACGCCCTTTTCCTTGCAAACCGCACCGATCTCGGGGATGGGCAGAATGGAGCCGATCTCGTTATTGGCGTACATGATGGTCACGAGAGCGGTGTCCGGCCGGATGGCCTTTGCCACCTGC
>OMQS01000059.1 GCA_900313295.1 uncultured Eubacteriales bacterium | reverse complement strand
CCGGCATTCGTGCAGGTTGCGAACCGGCGCGGACAGGCCGCATCAGACAGATGTCTCCGCCTCCAGCAGGCATACCGTCTCCACATGTGCCGTGCGCGGGAAGAGATCCACCGCCGTGGCGCGGAGAGCCTTATAGCCCTTTTGCTCCAGCAGCTTTACGTCCCGCCCTAGGGTGGCCGGATCGCAGGACACATACACGATGCGCTTCGGCGCCATCTGCACCATGGCGTCGATGACCGCCGGCGCAAGACCTTTGCGGGGCGGGTCCACGCAGATCACATCCGGCCGCAGGTGCTCTGCCGCCAGCTTTACGGCAATGTCGGCGGCGTCGCCGCAGAAAAATTCCACGTTTTCCACGCCGCCCGCCACGGCGTTCTCCCGCGCGTTCTCCACCGCGGGCGCCACGATCTCTGCGCCGATGACCTTTTTTGCCTTGTCCGCCATGGTCAGGGTGATGGTCCCGGCGCCGCAGTAAAGATCCAGCACCAGCTCCGTGCCCGTAAGGTCGGCGTAGTCCACCGCCCGACAGTACAGCACCTCCGCCTGCTCCCGATTCACCTGATAAAACGAGGGAATAGAGAGCCGGAAAACGTGGCCGCAGAGCACGTCCGTCAGGGTGTCCTGCCCCCACAGCGTCCGGTATCGGTCGCCTAAGATCACGTTATTGTGCTGGGTGTTGACGCCCAGCACCACGCCCACGGTCTCCGGCACCGCCGCGCGCATCTGCTCCGTCAGCGTCGCCTCGCAGGGCAGACTCTCGCCGTTTACCACAATGCAGATGAGGGACTGCCCTTTCGCATTGGTGCGCACATACAGGTGCCGTACAAGCCCCGTGCCAGTCTTTTCGTCATAGCCCGACACATGATGCGCCGCCATGTAGCGCCGCAGGGCGGCGGCAGCGGCGTCCGCCTGGGGTTTCTGGATGAGGCAGCCGTCCACATCCGTCACGCAGTGCGTCCGCGCCTGATAGAACCCCACTTTCCCCTCGGGAGATACGGGGTACTGGCTCTTGTTCCGGTAGCGGAGAGTTTCCGCCGCACCCAGAATTTCCTCCACCTCCACGCGGCTGCCGCCCACGCGGCGCAGGGCGTCCTGCACCCGCTGGCGCTTGGCTGCCAGCTCCTCGGCATAGTCCATGTGGCGGAAGGCGCAGCCGCCGCAGCGGCGGTAGTGGGGGCAGTCCGGCTCCACACGGTGGGGCGACACCTGCTGCCAGCCCACGACCTTGCCGTAGGCGGCGTTTTTCAGCACTTTCATCACTAAGATGTCGCACACCTCGCCCTGAATGGCGTTGTGCACGAACACCACCTGCCCGCCGATGCGGGCAATGCCCAGCCCCTCGCTGGAGTAGCCGAGGATCTCGGCGGTATACACTTGGTTTTTCAGCGGAGGCGTCATAAAATCGTTCCTTTCGACAGCAAAGCCACGGGGAAACCGTGGCCTGCCGTGCTGCATGCAGTATCAGAATTTGAATTTTTCCAGAATTTTGCGCAGGCTCTCGGCGAAGTCGGCCAGCGTCTTGTTGTCCCGCCCCTGACTGCGGCGGATGAGGGCGGCCAGCGCGTCGCCCAGCTCCACCAGACGCTTGTAGGCAGAGGAGATGCGGGGCGCGCCCTCGAAAGCCTTCCTCTTCGGCTCGGGCAGATAACCCTGCGCCACGGTGCGGTTTTCCAGCAGGTCATAGACCTCGGTATATTGGGGCGCGTGGGCGGAAAAGCCCCGGGCGGCAATATCCTGCGCAAAGGCGGGCGCCACCTCGCGGTCGCCGTGCACCACGAAGACATGGGTGGGCTTAGCGGGGGCGAACTGGTCGATCCAGTTCAGCAGATGATCCCGGTCGGCATGGGAGCTGAGGCCCTGGAAATTTACGATCTTGGCTCGCACGGCAATCTCCTCGCCGAACATTTTCACGCTCTCGGCGCCGTCCAGCAGGTGCCGCCCCAGAGTGCCGGGGGACTGGAAGCCCACGAACACCACGGCACTCTCCGGCCGCCAGAGGTTGTGCTTCAGGTGGTGGCGGATGCGGCCTGCGTCGCACATGCCGGAGGCGGAAATGATGACCTTGGGGGAGGGATCCAGATTCAGATTCTTGGACTCATCCACGGTTTCCGTCAGGTGCAGGCCCGGGAAGCTGAACATATGGGTGCCGTCCTTCACCAGGGCCAGAGCCTCCTCGTCCAGATAACCCCGCAGGTCGCCGCAGAAGATGGTGGTGGCGGCCTTGGAGAGGGGACTGTCCACATATACGTTAAAATTGGGCACGGACTTCACCAGGTTCTCGTCCTTGATCTGGCGGATGAAGTATAGAAGCTCCTGGGTGCGCCCCACGGCGAAGGAGGGGATGACCACGTTGCCGCCCTTGCCCAGCGTTTCGTCGATGATCTGCGCCAGCTCGTCGGTGTAGCTCCAGACCTCGGTG
>OMQS01000135.1 GCA_900313295.1 uncultured Eubacteriales bacterium | reverse complement strand
GATCTTCAAGAAGATGTACGAAAAGGGCGACATCTACAAGGGCGCCTACAAGGGCAAGTACTGCACCCCCTGCGAGAGCTTCTGGACGGAGAGCCAGCTGGTGGACGGCAAGTGTCCCGACTGCGGCCGCGAAGTCCACGACGCCGAGGAGGAGGCGTACTTCTTCCGCCTGAGCAAGTACGCAGACCGCGTGCAGCACCTTCTGGAGGACACGGATTTCCTTCAGCCCCGCTCCCGCGTCAACGAAATGGTGAATAACTTTATCAAGCCCGGTCTGGAGGATCTTTGCGTCAGCCGCACCAGCTTCAGCTGGGGCATCCCCGTGGACTTCGACCCCGGCCATGTGGTGTACGTCTGGGTGGACGCTCTGTTCAACTACTGCACCGCCTTGGGCTTCTGCAACGAGAAATATCATGATTACGACAAATACTGGCCTGCCGACTACCACATCGTGGGCAAGGAGATCGTCCGCTTCCACTCCATCATCTGGCCCGCCATGCTCATGAGCATGGAGATGCCTCTGCCCAAGCACGTCTACGGCCACGGCTGGCTGGTCATCGACGGCGGCAAGATGTCCAAGTCCAAGGGCAACGTGGTGGATCCCTATGTTTTGGCGGAGAAGTTCGGCGTGGACGCTCTGCGCTTCTTCCTGCTGCGCACCTTCCCCTTCGGCACCGACGGCAACTTCTCCAATGAGCTGCTCATCAACACCATCAACGTGGATCTGGCCAACGATCTCGGCAACCTCGTCAGCCGCACCTGCGCCATGGTGGAGAAGTATTTCGGCGGCACCCTGCCCGAAGCCCGGGAGGACAGCCCCGCCGACTGCGACCTGAAAAAGCTGGCCTGCGCCCTCCGCGAGCGCTATCAGGCCGAGATGGACAAGCTCCAGCTGCAAAACGGTCTGGAGGAGATCTTCAAGGTCATCGACCGCGCCAATAAGTATATCGACGAGAATGCCCCCTGGAAGCTGGCCAAGGAGGAGGGCAAGGAGGCTCGTCTGGCCACGGTGCTCTATAACCTGCTGGAGACCGTGCGCATCTGCACCGTCCTGCTCACGCCCTTCATGCCTGCCAGCTGCGACAAGATTTTCGCCCAGATCGGCGCCTGCGAGGGCTGCCGCACCTGGGACAGCGCCGCCCAGTGGGGCAAGCTGAAAGCCACTGTCACCGTCACCAAGGGCGAAGCCCTCTTCCCCCGCATCGACGCCGAAAAGGCGCTGGCGGAGCTGGACGCTTTGCAGGAGGCGCAGAAGAAGGCCGCCCTGCCCGCACTGGAGATCGAGCCATTCACCGAGTCCGAGGTGGACTTCGACACCTTCTGCAAGTCCGATTTCCGCGCCGTGAAGATCAAGGCCTGCGAGGCAGTGAAAAAGAGCGACAAGCTCCTGAAGTTCACTCTGGACGACGGCTCCGGCACCGACCGCACCATCGTCTCCGGCATCCATCATTACTATGAGCCGGAGCAGCTGGTGGGCAAGACCGCCGTGGCGATTCTGAACCTGCCCCCCCGCAAGATGATGGGCATTCCCTCCTGCGGCATGCTCATTTCCGCCGTCCACAAGGAAAAAGGCGAGGAAAAGCTGCACCTTCTGCTGCTGGACGATTCCATCCCCGCCGGCGCCAAGCTCTGCTGACGCCCTCGTGATTGAAATATTATAATATGTAACAGGAAAAGAGAGCGCCTTCGGGCGTTCTTTTTTTGCGCTATTTCTTCTTGTGCGCTGCCCTTGACAATGCCGCAAAATGGGATATAATTTGAAAATGAAAATCGTTTTCAAATTAGGAGGTCGATCCTATGTCCTATATGACCCGGCAGCAGCAGGCGGTGCTGCAATGCATCGAATCCTGCCCCGGCGGCCGCGCCACGGCCATGGAGCTGATGCAGCGGCTGCGGCAGAGCGGCCAGACCGTGGGCTTGAGCACCGTGTACCGCCAGCTGGAGCGGCTGGTGGCGCAGGGCTGCGTGCACAAGCTCCTCACCGACGACGGCGCCTGCTACCAATACTGCGACAAGACCCGCCACAAGAACTGCTTTTTGCTGCAATGCGAGGGCTGCGGCGCCATTTTCCACGTGGACTGCTCCCATCTCGGGGAGCTGTATACCCACCTGCTGGAAAGCCATGGCTTTGCCATCAACCCGCGGCGGACGATGTTCTACGGCCTGTGCGAAAAGTGCAGGGAGGCGGCGCAATGAAAAAGCGGATTCTGGCGCTTTTGCTGGCTGCGGCCGTGGCCTTGCCCCTGTGCGCCTGCGCTCCCGCCGGCGAGGAGGCGGAGGACGGCAGGCTGCAAGTGGTGTGCTCCCTGTTCCCCTACTATGACTTCGTGCGCGAGATCGGCGGCGCGTACGTCAGCCCCCGCCTGCTGGTGGCCGCCGGACGGGAAGCCCACAGCTTCGAGCCGACGCCCATGGACGTGATCCGCGTGAGTCGGGCGGACGTTTTTGTCTATAACGGCGGCGAGGGGGAGCAGTGGGTGGACGAAATTCTCTCCTCCGCCGGAGAGAACATCCCCGCCGTGCTGCGGATGATGGACTACGCCGACATGCTCACCGAGGAGCCGCTGGCCGGCCACGATGACCACGACCACGCCGACCATGACCATGAACACGATGACGACCACGACAGCGACGACATCGAGTACGATGAGCACATCTGGACGTCGCCGGTGCAGGCCATGAAGCTGTGCCGGGCGATCTGCGACGCCCTCTGCGCCGCCGACCCCGCCCACGCCGCCGTCTACCGCAGCAATCTGGAGAATTATTTGGGGCAGCTTGCGGAGCTGGACGTGGCCTTCCGGCAGGTGTGCAGCGAGAAAAAGCGCAGTCTGCTGGTGTTCGGCGACCGCTTCCCCCTGCTCTACTTCTGTCGGGAGTACGGGCTGGACTACCGCGCGGCGTTCCACGGCTGCTCCTCGGACACGGAGCCGTCCCTCTACACCCTGAAATTTCTCATTGACAAGGTACGACAGCAGGACATTCCGGTGGTCTACGCGCTGGAGCTGAGCAGCCGCAAGGTGGCCGACGCCATCGCCGAGACCACCGGCGCGACTGTGGAAACATTTTACTCCTGCCAAACCGTTTCCCAAGCGGACTGGGCGGCGGGAGAGGGCTATGTGAGCCTGATGCGCCGCAACGTGGCGGCGCTGAGAGAGGGGATATGCTGAATGGATAACGAAATTTTGCTGGCCTGCCGCGACGCAAGCCTCGGCTACGAGGGCAAGGCCGTTTGGGAGCATCTGGACTTTCAGGTGCGCCGCGGGGACTATATCTGCATCGTGGGCGAAAACGGCTCCGGCAAATCCACCCTGCTCAAAAGCCTGTTGGGGCTTCTCCGCCCCCTGTCGGGGCGCATTGAGCGAGGCGCGGGGCTGAAGGGCGGTGCCATCGGCTACCTGCCTCAGCAGACCCGCGCGCAGAAGGACTTTCCCGCCACGGTGACAGAGGTGGTGCGCTCCGGCTTTCTGGGCGCCGGTGGGCACCGCCTGCTCTATACGCCCGCGCAGAAGGCCACGGCGCTGCTGAACATGGGCAAGCTGGGGGTTCTGGAGCTGAAGGATCGGTGCTATCGGGAGCTGTCCGGCGGCCAGCAGCAGCGGGTGCTGCTGGCGCGTGCCCTGTGCGCCGCCGGAGAGCTGCTGATCCTGGACGAGCCGGTGACGGGTCTTGACCCTGCCGCCGCACAGGATCTCTACCGCACCCTGGATTATCTGAATAAGACCGAGGGCATCGCCATCGTCATGGTGACCCACGACATGGAAAACGCCCTGCGCTGCGCCGGCCACATCCTGTATGTTGGCCACGGAAGCCACTTTTTCGGCACGGTGCAGGAGTATCTGGCCTCCCCCATGGGGCGTCGGTTCGGAGGTGCAGGGGCATGATCTTATTGGAAATGTTCACCTATCCCTTCATCGTCCGCGCCTTCGTGGTGGGGATACTGGTGTCGGTGTGTGCGGCGCTTCTGGGGGTGCCGCTGGTGCTGAAGCGGTACTCCATGATCGGCGATGGGCTGAGCCATGTATCCTTCGGGGCGCTGTCGGTGGCGGTGGCCTGCGGGTGGGCGCCGCTGCCGGTGTCCATTCCGGTGGTGGTCGTGGCTGCCCTGTGCCTGCTGCGGATGACGGAGCGGAGCAAGCTGGGTGCCGACGCCGCCATTGCGGTGGTGTCCGCCTCGGCGCTGGCCATCGGCATCATCGTCACCAGCCTCACCACCGGCATGACCACGGACGTGGACAGCTATATGTTCGGCTCCATTCTGGCCTTGAGCCGCGCCGACGTGGCGCTGAGCATCGGCGTGTCCGCGGCGGTGCTGGTGCTGTTCGGGCTGTTTTATCATCAGTTATTCGCCATCACCTTTGATGAGAGCTTCTCCCGCGCCACGGGCATGAAGGTAGGGGTGTACAACACCCTTTTGGCGGTGCTGACGGCGCTGACCATCGTGCTGGGCATGCGGCTCATGGGCGCCATGCTCATCTCCAGCCTGGTGATTTTTCCGGCGCTGACGGCCATGCGGCTGAAAAAGAGCTTTTTCGGCGTGGTGGTGCTGGCGGGGTGCCTGTCGGTGGTGTGCTTCTGCGTGGGTCTGACGGCCTCGTACCTCCTGAGCCTCCCCGTGGGCGCGTCCGTAGTGGTAACATCCCTTGCGGCGTTTTTGCTGGCAACCATAATCGGACGTGCGAGAAAAAGTTGAAAGCGGGCAGTGAAAAGCGGGAAGTTTTGGAAAATTGAGGAAAAAAGCGTAGGGGCGGGGTAGAACCCCGCCCCTTATCTGCCGCATCATTTTACCATTTATTTTCCACTTTTTCCGCAAAGCCGGGGAAGTCCTCCACCCGGATCACCCGCCCGTTGTCCAGCGTGGCCGTGCCGGTGAAGCGCCCGAACACCTGATGCTGGTCGCTTTTCAGCAGCTTGAAGTCTGTGCAGGCCGCCCGATCCAGCACCGGCGTGAAGTCCATTTCAAACCGCCCGTCATCGGAGCTGAAGCGCCACGGCGCCAGATAGTCCTCCCGTCCGTCCTTCGTGGGGATGTGGAAGGTCACTTGGCTGAGCTTGTGCGCCTTGCCGCCGTAAAACAGCATGTTCTCGCTGGCGGCGGAGGTGTCGCCGAAGCCGTAGCCGATGTTCCAGCCGAAGGGCACGCCGTCCACCTGCCCCGAGGCGCTGCCCCAGTACCAGGTGTTGTGATACGTCCAAACGCCCCGCCCCCAGTCCAGCACGGCGAAGGCATCTGCGGGGTCGAACACATAGGTGCGCCCTCCGGCCGTCACGGTGCCGCCGGCGCGCAGGCAGTTGATTTTCTGGTTATAGTAAAAATGCCCGGGCTTTTCAAAGGGCGTGCAGATGACCATGCTCTCCTCCGGCTCGTCCGTGAGCCGAATACGCCCGTCAATGGGCGTGCCGTCCAGAAAATCTTCCATGTGGAAGTCCAGCACCCGCTCCGCCTCCTCGTGGCGGAAGGACAGGTGGTAGCCCTTGCCGGAAATGGACACGTCGCCCTCCGCCGAGGACTCCGGCAGGCCGGTCTTGCCCATGGGGAAGGCGCGCATGGGGCTTTTTGTCTTCTCCCAGCCCTCCTCAAAGTGCAGCAGGGAGATGGAGTCCAGCCCCATGTAGCCGTTGTCGTCGATGGTCAGCGCCACGGCGAAGCGGCCGTTGTTGATGAGGTAGTAGTCCCATTCCTTGATACGCATGGCGCCGGCCTTAATGTCCCCGCGGCGGTAGACGGGCAGGAGCTTTTTGCAGTAGCCGGCCTCGCGCAGATTGCCGTTTTTGTCCAGCAGCGGACGTGCGTCCGTGATCTCGTGCTGCA
This sequence comes from uncultured Eubacteriales bacterium, assembly GCA_900313295.1. Classification (GTDB taxonomy): domain Bacteria; phylum Bacillota; class Clostridia; order Oscillospirales; family Oscillospiraceae; genus Vescimonas. Next base: position 604 of record OMQS01000135.1, on the reverse strand, counting down.
TAACGGATCCCCCTTTGTTTTTTCTCATGATACCATATTAATATAAAAGCGTCAACGAAGGGAAAGCTGAAAGTGGAAAAATGAAAATGGAAAACGAAAATCGGAGCGCCTCCCCTGTAAATGCGCAGCGCCCATTGCCCCGTGTAAGGGCGAACGCCTCTGCCTGCCTCACAACGGAAATTTCCCCACACGAAACAACCCCTCCCCCGCCGCAAGACGGGAAAAACATGGCCTGTTCCTTGTTAAGAAACTAACGGGATTGTTTGTTTCTTAACGAGAATCATATTTGCTTGTTCACAGAATGTTAAAAAAGCCGAATGCGGTGTTAAAAATTTATTAAAAATGTCAATAGCGGAGAATGGCAGAATCTTGTATACTTTTAACAGTAGCCTGTGGCTTTTTTTGAGGTGTCCGCAGGCAAAAATCTTCCCCTGAAGGGGATATGTTTCCTGAGAGTAAAAATTCTCGGGGGCGATTCTAAAATTAAGGAGAGAAAACAATGGAAGAAAGAAAAGGGTTCGGATCCAATTTTGGATTCCTGATGGCCGCTGTTGGTTCGGCGGTCGGCCTGGGCAACATCTGGGGCTTCCCCAATAAGATGGGT
>OMQS01000043.1 GCA_900313295.1 uncultured Eubacteriales bacterium | reverse complement strand
CTGATCGGTTAGGATATGAGTTCCTCCAGGGTCTTACCAAAATGCTGCGCAAACGCCGCCAGCTCTATGTCCGTGACGAACCGCTTGCCGCACTCAATGCGCTGAATGGCGTTCTTGTCCAGATCAATGCCCACAAGCTGCATTTTGTCCGCCAGCGCCCGCTGCGAGTAGCCGGCCTCCATCCGAAACCGTGAGATATTCTTGCCGCATAGGTTATTTGCCCCGTCATTGCTTCGATTTATAAACATAAAAACTCCTTTTTGACATTTAGTGCTTGTCAACAATAGAAGTTTATGTTAAAATAACACAAAATATGACATCTGGTGAATGTCAAAAAGGAGGAAAGATATGAAAAGAATCGCAGCAATGATCCTGGCCTTGGTAATGAGCCTTTCTCTGGCGGCGTGCTCTGCAAACGATGCTCCGTCAAAGGAGGAGCAGGGCAAAAACGAACCGGCGCAGACAGAGCAGAAGAACACCTTCGGCCTGAACGAAACAGCGGTGTTTAAGGATCTGAAATTCACCGCAACGACCTTGGAGGAGAGCAAAGGCGAGCAGTTTTTTGAGCCGGAAAGCGGAAATGTTTTCGTCGGCATCCAGTTCACCATTGAGAACATCTCCGACGAGGAGCAGTCCGTCAGCTCCGTTTTGCTGTTTGAAGCCTATGCCGACGACGTGAAGTGCAGTTACTCCCTAAGCGCTGCCATGGCCTTTGACGGCACGCTGGACGGCAGCTTAGCGCCGGGGAAGAAGCTGGTGGGCTACTATGCCGTAGAGGTGCCTGAGGGCTGGCAGAAGCTGGAGCTGGACGTCCAGTCCAACTGGCTCTCCTCTAACTCCGCCAGATTTTTGTTTAAAAAGTAAACTGAAAAAGTGAGGGTGCAAGCCCTCACTTTTTTCACGGATTCGGAAACGGCGGCTGGCCGGCAAACACGGCTCCGTAGCGGCGGGAAAGAGCGTCCCAGTTTATGAGCGGCATCACCGCCTCCACATAGGCCGCTCGGTCATCGCCATAGGTAAGCTCGTAGGCGTGGCGGTACAGGTCAAGGCAGAGCACCGGCGTCAGCGGCAGCGCCGTGGCCTGCCCCAGCGTGAAAAGAAGCCGCAGTCTGCCGCATTTGTCCGACAGGAGCCATGTGTACCCCTCCCGCTTGTCGGCGAGGCTGATCCGCCGCAGACTCCGCAGAAAGTCCTCCATGGAGCCGAAGCACCGGTCAATGGCTCCCGTGAGGGCGGCGGCCGGCTTCGTGGAGCGCGCAGGCGCCAGCGACGGGAAATACAGCGTGTGGTTATACACCGCCCCGCCGTGCTCCAGCACATCCTCCCGAATGGCGCAGGGCAGCCGGTCTGGGTGGAGCAGCAGCTGCGTCAGCGGCCTGTGGTGCAGCGCCGGATAGGGCTGCAGCGCGTCATTCAGTTTTTTCACGTGGCCGGCAAAGATCTGGTCGTGGTGGGTCATAATGGTGGCTCGGTTCAGGTTCGGCTCCAGCGCGGCGGTGGGATAGGGCAGGCGGGGGAGTGTGTAGGGGAAGGTCATGGGCAGCGCATCCTTTCCGAAAAAATCTCGCTGTCAGTATATGCGCCCCTTGACAAAACATGATGCCGCAGGCAAAATGAAGAAAAAAGGAGGTGCGATTCCATGCGCAGAAAAGATCGGGAACGGGACGCCGCCTTCGCTTGGCAGGTGATGACGGCTGCGCCCTATGCCACGCTTTCACTGGTGGACAAGTCCGGCAAGCCCTACGCCGTGCCGGTTTCGCAGGGGGCGTGGGAGCAGGGCGGCTGCATCTACTTCCATTGTGCGCTGGCCGGAAAAAAGTATGAGCTGTTCAAGAACGGCTGCGCGGCGGCCATGAGCGCCGTGTCCCGCGCCGAGGTCGTCCCGAATAAATACACCGTGGCCTATGCCTCTGCTGTCGCCCACGGCCGCTTGGAGGTGGTCACGTCGGAGGAGGAGCGGATGCACGCCATGGAGGTGCTGTGCCGCCGGTTCGACCCCGCCGCCGGAGAAAAGTTCGTGGACTGCATGAAGAACGCCGGCGCGAGGACGTGTGTGGCGCGTCTGACCGTGGAGGAGATCACCGGAAAAGAAGGAAACGGCTGAGAAAAAGAGCTTTCCCATCGGAAGACGGGGAAGCTCTTTTCGCTGCCAATGAAGCCGCCGATTCCGCTATGATCGGCTGCAAATGTGAAAATTGTCGCCGCGGGCAAGCGAATTGGGAGAGCCGCCCTCATAGGCGGCTCTCTTAAACTGTTCGTGTTTGATTTTAGTACCCCAGCGTCCGATCCACCAGCCGCTGGAGCTTCCGGCCGGCGGCGTAGTTGCGCAGATCCTCGCAGAACAGCGCCACATCCAGATCTCTCGTGATGCCCAAAGACATGTTGCCGCTGATGTGGGGGGTCAGCAGCAGGTTTTTGGCGCTCCACAGGGGGTGCTCTTTGGGCAGCGGCTCCGGCACGCACACGTCCAGAGCGGCGCCGGCCAGCCGGCCTTCGTTCAGCGCCTCCACCAGCGCCTCCTGGTCAATGGCGCTGCCCCGCCCCACGTTCACCACATAAGCGTCCTGCGGCAGCAGACCGATGCGCCGGCGGGAGAGAATGTGCGCCGTGTCACGGGTGCCCGGCAGCGCCATGACGAGGATCTCCGTTTCCGGCAGGATGCTGTCCAGCTCTTCCAGCGTGTACATCTCGTCGTAGGCGGGGTCGCCGGCCTTTTTGGTGCGCCGCACGCCCCGCACCACCTTGGCGCCCAGCGCCTTGGCGCGGCGGGCAAAGTTGGTGCCGATGTCGCCGGTGCCCAGCACGGTGATGCTGCTGCCGCAGATGGAGCGCATGCTCAGCCCCTTTTCCCACTCACGCGCCCGCACGATCTCCTCAAACTTCGGCATCTGCCGCAGCATCATCAGCGTCACCATGAGGATGTGCTCGGAAATGGTGATGCCGTAGGCGCCGGAGGAGTTGGAGAGCATAACGTCTTTGCTGGGATAAATGTCCTCGTTCATGTAGGCGTCCACACCGGCAAAGCTGCAGCAGAACCACTTGAGATTGGCCGCCGCTTTCAGTTCATCAGGCGGGCACAGGCCGTAAATGACCTCGTACTCCGCCGCTCTGTCCGCCGGCAGGTGCCCTTCAGGGTAGTAGTCCACGGAAAAGCCGCATTCCGCCGCCGTTTTCTCAAGGGTTACCCGATGCTCCGGAGAAAAGAAGGACTCCACTGCTGCAATTTTTTTCATTTTTTATACGCCTCCCATATTTTTTCCGCACAGCGCATTCCGTCTGCCGCCGCCGAGAGAATGCCGCCGGCATAACCGGCGCCCTCGCCGCAGGGGAACACGCCTTTTATATTGCTTTCGTAATTTTTATCCCGCGGGATTCGCACCGGCGCGGAGGAACGGCTTTCCACCGCTGTCAGCAGGGCATCGCCGTCGGCAAAGCCTGATAACTTCTCCTCCAGCAGAGGCAGCGCCTGTTCCAGAGCGTCGGTGATGAACGCCGGCAGACATTCGTGCAGGTCTGCGTAGCGCACCCTCGGACGGTAGCTGGGCTGCACGCTGCCACAGCCCGTGCTGGGTCTGTGCAGCAGAAAATCCTCCACCCGCTGGCACGGCGCCGTGTAGCCGCCGCCCAATCGGAACGCCGCCTCCTCCAGTCTGCGCTGAAAGGCGATGCCCGCCAGAGCATGGCTGCTCCCGAAGTCGTCGGGGGTCACGTTCACCAGCAGGCCGCCGTTGATGTTTTGCCCGCTGCGGGCGTATTCGCTCATGCCGTTGGTCACGGTGCGCTCCTTTTCCGAGGCGGCAGCCACCACCTGCCCGCCGGGGCATACGCAGAAAGAGAACACGCTGCGCCCATTCGGTAAATGGCAGGAGAGCTTGTAGCTGCTCGCAGGCAGGGCGGGGTGCCCTGCGTACTCCTTATACTGCGCGGCATCCATGCGGCTTTGCAGATGCTCGATGCGCACGCCCACGGCAAATGGTTTGGCCTCCATGTGCAGCCCCTGGGCATACAGCCGCTCCACCGTGTCTCGCGCGCTGTGCCCCAGGGCCAGAATGAGCTGCCGCACGGGCAGGGTGTAGCTGCCCTCCGGCGCGGCCACGGTGATGGACTGCAAGACGCCGTTTTCCGCATGAATAGCCTCCAGCCGGTGGCCGAAACGGATGTCCGCTCCCATGGATAGGAGTTTTTTGCGCAGATTTTTCAGTGTGATGTGCAGCATGTCGGTGCCCACGTGGGGCTTGGCGTCGGTGAGGATGCTCTCCGGTGCGCCGCAGGCGACCAGCTGCTGCAGGATCCAGCGGTGGCGCAGATCCTTGGTGCCGGTGTTCAGCTTCCCGTCGGAAAAAGCGCCGGCGCCGCCCTCACCGAACTGCACATTGGACTCCGGCAGCAGCTCGCCGCCCTGCCAGAAGCGTTCCACGTCCCGCTGCCGCTGCTCCACGGGCTGCCCCCGCTCCAGCAGAATGGGGCGCAGACCGGCGTTTGCCAGAAGAAAGGCGGCAAATAGTCCCGCGGGGCCTGCGCCGATCACCACCGGCGGTGTCTGGGGCGGCGTGACTGCGGCGGGGGGCGTGTAGCTTTCCAGCGCATAGAGGGACACGTTTTTGCTGCGGCAGCGGCGCAGCGCGGCCTTTTCGTTTTTAACGCTGACTGCCAGCGTGTAGACCAGCTGCAGCGGCGCGCGGGCGTCCACCGCCCTGCGCAGCACGGACAGGGAGAGCAGCTCCTCCGGCGGGATGCGCAGCAGCTGCGCCGCCTTGCCGGAAAGCTCCGATTCCGGCTGCTCCGGCCGCAGCTTCACCTGTTCCAGCTTCAGCAAAATGCTCCCCCCTAAAAAAATTCATAATTTTTAAAGCTTTACTTAAGCTAAATGGATAGTATAATAAATAAAGTCAAACCACAGTATACAACATTTTTCCCTCGGGAACAAGCATTCCCCTGCGGAAAATGCGGGAAAGACAGAAGACAGGAGGCAGCAATATGAACGAAAACAATGATTTCCGCTCCGAGGAGCAGGGCTTCAGCGATCCCAATAATCTCTACCACTATAATTACAGAGAGCAGCACAGCGCGCCGAACGAGCAGGGCCGGACGGAGGCGCCGGTGGTGTCCAAAAAGAAGAATTCCTTCTGGAAAAAGACCGGCGTGAAGGTGACGGCTCTGGTGCTGGCCTGCGCGGTGGTGGGCGGCGGCGCGGGCTTCGGCGGCGCGGCTCTGGCCAGGAGCGTAGGCGCCGCTGACAGCGGCACCACCCTCCGGCAGAGCGGCCGCACGGCGCAGGAGGTCACGGTGAAAAAGGTCACCGGCCAGACCCTCATGTCCCCCGCCGAGGTGTACGCCTCCACGGTCAGCAGCGTGGTCAGCATCAACAGCTCCTCCGTATCTACCAATATTTTCGGCCAGCGGGTGGAGTCGGCCTCCTCCGGCAGCGGCTTCGTGGTCACGCAGGACGGCTATATCGTCACCAACCACCACGTCATCGCCTCGGCCACCTCTGTGACGGTGACCATGTACGACGGCTCGGAGTATCCCGCCACGGTGGTGGGCAGCGACAGCGACTATGACGTGGCCGTGCTGAAGATCAACGCCACGGGTCTGCAGCCCGTGACGCTGGGCAGCAGCGAGGACGTGAACGTGGGCGACACGGTGCTGGCCATCGGCAACCCCCTGGGCGAGCTGACCTTCTCCATGAGCCAGGGCATTGTGTCCTGCTGCGACCGCGCCATCAACGTGGACGGCACCCCCTTCAACATGATCCAGGTGGACGCCTCCATCAACCCCGGCAACTCCGGCGGCCCGCTGATGAACCTGTACGGCGAGGTGGTGGGCATCGTGTCTGCCAAGTATTCCAGCTATTCCAACACCGCCGTGGAGGGTCTGGGCTTTGCCATTCCCATCGGCGATGTGCAGGCCATTATTAAAGACATTATGGAAAACGGCCAGATCACCGATAAGCCCGCCTTCGGCATCACCGCCGGCACCATGACCCGGCAGATGGCCGCCCAGTACCAGATCGACCAGACCAGCGGCGTCTTCGTCTACTCCGTCAATAAGGGCGGCGCCGGCGAAAAGGCCGGACTGCAGATGGGCGATGTCATCACCAAGGTGGACGGCACCGACATCTCCTCCATGGAGGATCTCACCGCGGTGAAGAAGAACCACCGCGCCGGCGACACCGTGACGGTGACCTATTACCGCGGCGGCGAGAGCCACACCACGCAGCTGACCTTCGACGCCAAGACCGCAGAAACGGAGCAGACCCAGCAGGATCAGCAAAATCAGCAGAACCAGCAGGGAAGCAGCAGCTGGGGCGACCTGTACGACTACTTCTTCGGCAGAAAATAACAGCCACAAGCAAAGGAGCACGGTTTATTCCGTGCTCCTTTATTTTTATATGTATATTATTTTTTGCGGCGCAGACCGTGGTACACAAGAACGTCGCCGCCCAGCAGGCAGCAGCTGATGAGCCAGTAGTCCTCCGCAGCGAGAGGCCCATTTTCCCCCGACGGGGACAGAAGGATCAATATGCCCAGTAAGAGCAAAAGGATGCCGCCTATCACATACAGGGTCCGCAGCGCCTTGGGCAGCTGGGGCTGAAGCCGGTTGACTTTATACAGGATGAACCCTGCGCTGACCACGAAGAACAGGGTGAACACCCCGCTGAAAAGGCGCTCGGAGGGCGCGCCGTCCCACAGGCCGATGCCCAAAAACGCGGCTATCGCCAGCAGAGCGCAGCTTGCAATGCGCAGACCCGTGGCCGGAAGCCGTTTTTTCTCGGTGTTGAGCCGCTCCAATGCCTCGGCGGCGCCGGATACGTTCTGCTGGGCGGCCATGGTCATGTATTTTTTGGCCAGCTCCGCATCCTTGGGCACGCCCAGCCCTTTTTCGTATAAAAGTCCCAGGTTTTTCCACCCCAGCGGCTGCCCCAGCCGGCCTGCCTTTTCAAAAAGCTCCGCCGCCCGCGCCGCGTCCGCCGTGCAGCCGATGCCGTGCTCGTAGAGATAGCCCAGATTGTTGGCGGCGGTCTCGTCGTCGTTTTCTGCGCTCTTGGTGTAATAGGAAAAAGCCTTGTCCGGATCGCGCTCACAGCCCAGCCCCCGCTCATAGCAGAAGCCCGCCTGACACTGGGCGCCGGGGTGCCCCTCGGCGGCAGCCTTTTCATATAGGGCAAGAGCCTGGGGGTAGTCCTGCGGAATATCTCGGCCGGAAAAGAGCATGTTGCCGAGGCAGTAGGCGGCGGCCTCGTCGCCCAATTCTATGGCCCGCCGGTAAATCTCCACGGCCTTCTGAGGATCCTTTTCCACACCTGTGCCGTTTTCATAGCACACGGCCAAAGCCCGCATGCCGTCGGCATAGCCCTGCTCGGCAGATTTTTCATACAGCGCCGCGGCGTGGGCGAGATCCATTTCCACGCCCTCGCCCGCCTCATAGTGCAGCCCCAAAAAGAACTGCGCGCGGGCAAAGTCCTGCGCCGCGGCCTGAGCGAACAGCTCCGCTGCCCTGCCCCTGTCCTTGGGAACGCCGTAGCCGTAGCGGCACAGCACGCCCAGATTGCACTGGGCTTCGGGACTGCCCAGTCGGGCGGATTCCTCATAAAGCTCCGCCGCCTTTTGGATGTCCTGCTCCACGCCCCGTCCGGCCTCGTAGCACAGCCCCAGCTGGCAGAGGCAGCGGGCATGTCCCGTTTCCGCGCCCCGCCGGAAGCAGTCGGCGGCGCGCTCGTCGTTTCTTTCAAAGCCATGGCCGTAGGTGTAGCACAGCCCCAGGCGGTAAAGCCCGTCGGGATAGTTCTGCTGGGCGGCTCGGCGGAAGCACATGGCGGCTTTCTCCGCCGATTCCTCCACGCCCTGGCCGTCGTCATAGCTCAGCCCTAAAAAGAACCAGCCCCGTGCCAGCCCTTCCTTGCCGGCCTGCAAAAACAGCTCGGCAGCCCGCGCGTCGTCCTGCTCCACGCCCTTGCCCAGATGATACAGCACGCCCAGCGCGCACAGCCCGTCGCCGCTGTGGCTGCGGGCGGCCTCCGCATAAAGCAGGGCGGCCTTTTTTATGTCCAGCTCCACGCCGTTGCCAAACTCGTAGCACAGCCCCAGAAAGTATTGCGCCCGAGGCAGACGCTGCTCGGCAGCCAGCGTGAAAAGCTCTGCCGCCTTGGCGTAGTCCCTCTCCACGCCTATGCCCACATAGTACAGCGCTCCCAGATTGCACTGCCCCTGGGGATACTCCATGTCCGCCGCCTTCTGATAGAGCGCCACGGCGGTGTCCAAGTCCCGCTCCGTGCCCTGCCCGTTTTCATAGCACACGCCCAGATCGCATATGGCGGGGGCATAGTCCATGTCGGCGCTCTCTTTGAACAGGGAAAAGGCCTGCTGCGGATCCTGCGCCACGCCCACGCCGCTGTCGTAGCACACACCCTTCCAGTAAAGCGCCACGGGGTCGTCCGCCGCCGCCTGCGAAAACCAGTAAAACGCCTGCTGCCCGTCCTTCTCAACGCCGCCGGTGCCGTAGAGGTAGTTAACGCCCATCTGCACGGCAGCGGCGCAGTCGCCGTTGTCGGCAGCCTGACGGCACTCCTCCAGATGCTGGCGCCGGCGGTGGGCGTCGGCCAGCTTCAGAAGCTCCGGAGAAAAGAACACCACGTCAGCATCCTGCGGCGTCGACTGTTCAAAGGGATATTGCTCTGCCATGCGAAAAAACCTCCTTCGGTGGAGCGCAAGCCCGAGGGGGCAAATTGCTTCCTTTTTCAGCATTTTATCACACGCGTCGGCAGCTTGCAACGGGAAAAGCGCAGCCTGTCAGCTTTTCTCGGCGCCCAGTGTTTCGGCAAAGCCCACGGCGAACAGGCGGGCGGAATAAATGGCCTCGTCCAGTGAGTTTCCGGCAGCGCCCACCTCCACCAGAAGCGAGCCGTTGCACAGCCCCTGATTATATCCGTAGGGGCGCAGGATGATGGGACGCATCAGCGTAGGGTGATCCTTCAGCAGATTCGCCTGCACCGCCGCTGCCAGCCGGAGATTATCCATCCACGCTCCGTAGTTGCTGCCCATGACGATGCTGAGCTGGGCGGCGTGCGGATCCTCCTTGCTCACCACCTTGTACTGCCTGCCGTCTGCATCTGAAATGGCGTCCCGATGGATGTCCAGCACAAAGGACAGGGAGGGATACTTTTCCAGATAGGCGGCGGCGCTGCTGCGGCTTTTGCCGTAGGCGCTGTTGTAATCCGAGTCGTGGATCTGCCGGTCGTGGAGCACGGAGATGCCGTATTGCGAGAGTACCGCGGCGATCTCGTCGCCGACGCGGATCATGTTTTTCTCGGTGTCCGCCGTGCGGTAGCTGCCGCTGGGGGTGTACTCCTCTCCGGCGGGCATGGTGTAGGCTTCGCTGCCGTGGGTGTGGATGATGAGCACCTGGGGCTGAGTGCTGTCCCCCAGCTTGGCGGGGAAGGTGCCGTCCAGCAGGGCAGTGTCAATGCTGCGGCCGGCGCTGTTTTTGATGAAAACGCTGCCGGCCACGGTGTAGCTCTTGGACGCCGTGGGGATCACCGTCTGGCTGGGCGAGCCGTTGTCGGCAAAGGTCAGCCCCTCTGTGAGACTGTTCTCCGGCTGGGGCGTGTTGTCCTCGGGCTGCGGCTGCGGTTCGGGTGTCTCCGGCTGCGGCTCGGGCGTCGGCTCCTTCTGCGCCGGCAGTGTGCCGTAGGCCGCCCACAGCAGGGGCGACTGCTGCAAGGCCAGCAGGGTGGACAGACTCATGTCTCTGCCGCCCAGCACGTCCCCCAGCTCCAGCTGCACCAGCGCCTTGGGCAGCTGAAACGATTCGCGCATGGCCTCTGCCGCGGCCGGCAGGGAGCGGCTCTCCACCGTGGCGGCCACTACCCACACCGTGCAGGCGGCCAGCAGCGCGGCGCCGCTGCGGCGCAAAAACTTTTTCAAGATCAGCCCTCCTCTGCGGATCGGGATAGACAAGCTTATGCGCCCGCAGCGGGGAATATGCCGCCCGACCCGACGGCGATTGGGAGAAATTGTAACCGAAATTTTCTTGACGGCCGGCGGATAGATTCATATAATAAGGTTTACAATACTCAAAGAAACTACAGGAGGTGTGCATACATGGAACAGGTCATGGATACCATGCGCGATGCGGGCAGCCGTGTGCTGGCAGCGCTGCGTGAAACGGGAAAGGCTGTGGCCGGCTTTGTGACGGGCGTGGTCAAGTCCGTAAGCTGCGCCGTGGCGGGCTTTGTGAAGGACGGCACCTGCAAGGCAGCGGGCTGCACCTGGAGCAAGGTCAAGCAGTTCGTCAAGGACAACCGTCAGGTGCTGCTGATCGTGGCAGCCGGCGTGTCTGCCGCGCTGACGGCGTTGGCGGCCATCAGCTTTTTCCTGGGCAGAAAGAAATAAAATAACACAAAGCAGGGGCACTTCCCGCCCCTGCTTTTCCTTCGTATAAGGATCGGGTGGAGGTAGGTATGCCTGCAATAAATGAAAAAGAGAGAAGCGTCCTGTTCTATAAGCGCATGATCCTGGTCGTCATCCTTCTGACCATTACCGTGCTTGCGGTGATAGCCGTGGTGCAGGGCGTGCAGATACATAAAATCAAGCTGGGAAACGAGAGCCGAGCGGCGCAGAATGCGGAGCAGGCGGAAACGATCGAGCGGCAGACAAAGCAGCTGGAGGAGCAGATGCAGGAGCTGGAGGAGCTGCGCCGGCAGAAGAACGAGCTGGAAACGCTGACCCAGCAGCAGTCGGAGCGTCTGGCAGCGCTGGAGGCGCAGGTGGCTGCCGCCGCTGCCACGACCTCCACGACCTCCGCCGGCGGGTATCAGGCGCTGTATCCGGACTTCTATGCCCCGCAGACCTACAGCGCCACGTCCTCTCCGGACAACACGGCCTACCTCACCTTTGACGACGGCCCCTCCGGCAACACCGACATCATTTTGCAGACTCTGCAGGAAGAAAACGTCAAAGCCACCTTTTTCGTGGTGGGCACGGACAATGCAGACAACCTCGCGCGGATGCGCCGCATCGTGCAGGAGGGGCACACCATCGGCATGCACAGCTATAGCCACTCCTATAAAAAGATCTATGCCTCCGTGGAGGCCTTCCTGAAGGATATGTATCAGGTGTTCAACCTCATCAAGGACACCACCGGCGTCACGCCCACCTGCTTCCGTTTTCCCGGCGGCAGCATCAATAGCTATAATAAAGCCGTATACAAGGACATTAAGGCGGAAATGATACGCCGCGGCTTCGTGCCCTACGACTGGAACGTGTCCAGCGGCGATGCCAGCACCACCAAGTACACGCCGGAGCAGTTGACAGGGTATGTGCTGAACGGCATCGGCAGCAAGAGCCGCATCATCGTGCTCATGCACGACTCGTCCTCCAAGGAGAACACCGCGCAGGCGGTTCGGCAGATCATCATCGGCATTCGGGAAAAGGGATTTATCTTTGCGCCGCTGGACTATCAGACCAAGCCCATCCTGTTCTGACGGCAGCCTGAAAAACCGACCGCATAGCGAAAAAGCCGGCGCGGCCGCTCCCAAAAAACAAAAACAGACCGGATCCCCCCGCGGCAAAAGCTGCCTTCGGGGGGATCCCATCATTTCTGCGTTCCTGCGAGAGAAGCGGAATTACAGGTTCTTCTCGTAGGACTCGATCATCTTTTTGACCATCTGGCCACCCACGCTGCCGGCCTCACGAGAGGTCAGGTCGCCGTTGTAGCCGTCCTTCAGGTTCACGCCAACCTCGTT
>OMQS01000097.1 GCA_900313295.1 uncultured Eubacteriales bacterium | reverse complement strand
CGAGCTGGTGCACGCTCTGGAGGAAGAGTTCGGCGTTTCCGCCGCCGCTATGGCCGCTCCCGCTGCCGGCGCTGCTGCTCCCGCTGCTGAGGAGAAGACCGAGTTTGACGTGGTTCTGGTTGGCTTCGACGCCGCTCAGAAGATCAAGGTCATCAAGTCCGTCCGCGAGATCACCGGTCTGGGTCTGGCTGAGGCCAAGAAGGCCGTTGAGGAGACCCCCACCACTCTGAAGGAAGCCCTGTCCAAGGACGACGCAGAGAACATGAAGAAGGAGCTGGAGGAAGTCGGCGCCAAGATCGAGCTGAAGTAATTTCTCCCTCAATCCGCAAAAAAAGAGATACCGCTGCGGCGGTATCTCTTTTCTTTTATTGAAAGAGAACAAGAAGGGTTTTATTCCTCCGGAATCCTTGCCTTTGGCAGGCTCCATCTGAAGTGCGCAGCAAGCAGGCGGATGGCGATGACCACGGCGCTGCCCAGCAGCAGAGCCGTTGTGTCGTCCAGCAGCAGGTGGCAGATCAGCCACACCAATGCGCCGGCCAGCGCCGCCAGAGCGTAGATGTGCTTGCGGAATATGTAGGGCACATTGCCGGCCAGTGTGTCCCGCAGGACGCCGCCGCCCACGCCGGTTATGGCGCCCAGAAGCGCCACGGCGAACCAGTTTTCCTCCGGCAAATGGCCGAAGGCCGCCTGCTCGCCCACCACGGTGAAAATGGCCAGACCGACGGAGTCCGCCGCCAGCAGGATGCGGTCAAACAGCAGCGTGCTCCGCGCCAGCGTTCTGCACACCGGCGGCAGAAAGGCCACTGCAGAGGCCGCCAGCGCCACGCACACGGTCAGCGGATCGTCGAATATTTTCGGCGGCGTGATGCCCAGCAGAAGATCCCGCAGTATGCCGCCGCCCACAGCGGTGATAAGCCCTAGGATCAGCACGCCCAGCAGATCCATCTGCCGCCGCAGCGCTGTCATGGCGCCGGACACGGCGAAGGCCACCGTGCCGATCAGCTCCATGCAAAGAATCAATTCGTTCATTGTGCTTTCCTCAGTGTCTGCCCACAAGGCTCCAGTCTTCTTCGCCGTCGTGGAGCAGGTGCAGATCCTCCATGTAGTCCGACTCCAGGGGGTTGGATTTGGGGGCGCTGGCCTTGTACTGCTCCAGCACGCGGCGGGACTTTTCCGGCGGCTGGATGGTGCCGGCGCCGGCGATGCAACCGCCCGGGCAGGCCATGCCCTCCAGCAGATAGCCGTCGTATTTCCCTGTGCGGGCAATGCGCAGCATTTTGCGGCACTCCCGCAGACCCTCCGCGTACACGGTTTTCACCTCGCGCTCCGGATCCAGACGGTGGATTACGTCCTCCACGGCCTTGGCCACGCCGCCGGAGGCCGCAAACCCAACGCCGGGGGCGGAGGCTTCGTAGTTGGCCGGCGTGTCGGGGATGTTGGCAAAGTCGATATTTTTGGCCTCCAGCATGCCGCGCAGCTCCTCAAAGGTCAGCACGAAATCCACATCGCTGCGGACTGTGCGGCGGCTGGCCTCCAGCTTTTTGGCGGCGCAGGGGCCGATGAAGGCCACCTTGCAGTCCGGATGCCGCTTTTTTTGCAGTCGGGCTGTCAGCACCATGGGGGTCATGGTCATGGAGATGTAGGGGGCGGCGCCGGGGAACTCCTTTTTGGCCATTACCGACCACGCCGGACAGCAGGAGGTGGCCATGTAGGGCTGCTTTTCGGGCACATGGCGCATGAACTCATCCGCCTCCTCCACCGCGCACAGGTCGGCGCCGATGGCGACCTCCTCCACGGACTGGAAACCCAGAATTTTCATGGCCGTTACGATCTGCCCGGGCGTCACCTGCTCGCCGAACTGCCCCCAGAAGGCGGGGGCGATGACGGCAATGACCTTGTCGCCGCTCTTGATGGAATGGATCAGCTGGAACAGCTGCCCCTTATCCACAATGGCGCCGAAGGGGCAGTTGACCAGACACATGCCGCAGCTGACGCATTTGTTCTGGTCGATCTCCGCCCGGCCGTAGGCGTCTTTGCCGATGGCATCCATGCCGCAGGCCTCCTGACAGGGGCGCTCAAAGCGGATGATGGCCTGATAGGAGCAGGCGGCCTTGCATCTGCCGCACTTGATGCACTTGCTCTGGTCGATCTCCGCGCGGCCATAGCGGAAGCTGATGGCTCCCTTGGGGCAGGAGTTGGAGCAGTGGTGCGCCAGACAGTGCTGGCAGGCGTTTGTCACCTCATAGTGGGTGTCGGGGCAGGCGTGGCAGGCATATTTGATGATGTTGATCAGCGGCGGCTCATAATACTTTTCCCGAATGGCCGTTTTGTCCACGCCGTCGGACAGCAGACCCTGCTCTGAAGCGGAGCGGATGCTGTGGCCCATGGCCAGACGGATGCGCTCCCCCACGATGGCACGCTCCAGGAAGATGGAATCCCGTTCGTTCCCCACCTCGCCAGGCAGGATCTCATAGGGCAGCTTATCTATGCGGCGGTAGTCGCCGCCCTCGTAGGCCAGCTTTGCCACCTCTGCAAAAACCCGCTTGCGAATGTCCGCAATTCCGCAGTATATGTTTCTCATGGGCGCACTTTCCTCGTCTTTCGTGTGATTGTTCTTCAACATTATACCATTGTCGGCAGGTTCGCGCAAGGGAGTGCGTGCAAATTTACTTATCAGCTCTATAATAAATTATCATGTCTTACTCCGAATCACCTGTAAGCGCGGCCTCCAGCTTGGCGAGGGCGCGTTTTTCAATGCGGGATACATAGCTGCGGCTGATGCCGAAGGCCACGGCCACCTGCCGCTGGGTCTGGGGCAGGTGGCCGCTCAGGCCGTAGCGGCGGCGGATGACCTCGGCCTCCCGCTCCGTCAGGCAGGTGTCCACCAGCTGCCGGATGCGCACCTGCTCCTCTCTGTCCGCCATGTCCGAGAGCATGGTGTCGTCGCTGCCCACCACGTCCAGCAGGCACAGGGCGTTGCCGGCGTCATCGCCGTCGATGCTGTCGGACAGGGACACCTCGCCCTGCAGCTTCTTGCGGCTGCGAAAGTACATGAGCACCTCATTCTCAACACATCGGGAAGCGTAGGTGGCCAGGCGTATCTTGCGCTCCGGGCGGAAGGTGTCCACAGCCTTTATGAGACCGATGGTGCCGATGGATATGAGATCCTCCTGCTCGGCAGACTGGGTATAATACTTTTTGATAATGTGCGCCACCAGACGCAGGTTGTGCTCCACCAGAATGTTCCGCGCCTCCAGATCGCCGGCCAGGCTGCGCTCCAGATACATCTGCTCCTCCCGAGCGCTGAGGGGCTTGGGGAAGGAGCCGGAGTTCCCCGTGAGCCGCAGGGTCAGAAAAAGGCTGTTGGCCAGCAAAAAAAGCGCCGCAGACAGCATAAGCATCGCTCCTTTCTTTGTGCCATCCTATGCCTCCACGGGAAGTCCCTATAACGAAAAAAGAGAGCCTTGCGGCTCTCTGTGATTTGCGGAAAAGGGGAAAAATGCCGCGTCAGTAGCTCTGCTCCATGGCAAAGGCCACATGGGGCAGACCGCGGATCTCCGTGCAGATCTCCTCGGTTTTGCGGCGGCTGTCCGCCGGCACCTCCAGCTCAAGACCGACATGCCCCGTCAGGCCGCTTCGCGCAGCTACGACCCGAACGACCTCGATCTCGTAGGCGGCCTTGCTGTGATCCAAAAATCCGTTGACCGCCTGCGCGTCGTCCAGCTCGGCATAGAGCACGTCGCGGGTCAGCTTTCTGCTCTGCTCCAAAGGCGGCAGAACGATGTTCGTCACCAGCACAAGAGCGGCGCCGATGAGTGCCGCGCTGTAAAATCCGATGCCCATGGCGAGACCTATGGCCGCCGTGGTCCACAGTCCCGCCGCCGTGGTCAGACCCGTGATGTGCGTGCGTCCCCGCACGAGGATCATGCCGCCGCCCAAAAAGCCGATGCCGGAAATGACCTGCGCGCTCACACGCAGGGGGTCGGAGTCAAGCCCCATCGTATCCGTGGCGTACAGCCCCACCAGCGCCGTCATGGCGGCGCCTATGCACACGAGAATGTGGGTGCGCATGCCCGCTGCCCGCCCTCTGGCGGCGCGCTCCGTGCCGATCAGCCCGCCCAGCACGGCGGACAGGAGCAGCCGGATCACGGCGGACAGGAGGGTGTTGTCCTGCAGCATTTGAATGAATTGACCCATGGTCGTTCCTCCTTTTTTCGCAAAATGGCCGCTGCATAGAGTATGGCACAGATCCACGCGCAATGCAACCGAAAATCGGCGGGCGCGGCGCAGAAATGTCTTTACACCGTATGGGCGGTGTGGTATACTTTCGGCACGATACTATGCAGGAGGTGCTATCATGAAAAAGCTGTTTTGGATCCTCGGCTGCGTGGCCGCTCTTGCCGCGGCGCTGCTGGCGGCAAACGCCCTTTTCGGCTGCTGCAAAAAGACGGAGGAGGCCGCTGAGGAAGCTGCGGAAGATACCGCTGAGGAGGCATGAAAACCATGCTTCCTCTTTTTTTGCGGCAAAAACAGCCGAAATGGCACATATTTTATCCAATGGGGTGAAATTTAGCCCAGTTTTTTGCCTTTTGCTGTTGACAATCCCTTTTTATGCTGATACACTGTTTTCGTAATATGGTTTACGCCACCAATAATTTCTATGAGCAGGTGATAAAAATGCTGCACAAAGAGTCCAAATCTGACAGAAACAAGCGCTTTGCGAGGATCTGGAGCCTGTCCCGTTCCGACGCCGGAAAGACCCAGGAATTCATGGCGGCGGGTCTGGGCGTCAGCAAGAAGACCATCCAGAACTGGGAAAAGGGCGTCAGCGCACCGGATCTGTACGAGGGATCGGAGTGGTTCCGCGTGCTGGGGAGCAACCCCATGCCGTACTATCTGGCGTTTCTGTATCCGTGGCTGTTTGACGGCATCAAGCCGGAGGACGGCGACGAGGAGATCGAGCAGGCGCTGATGTTTTTGGTGAAAAACATGACCACACCGGAGAAGCGGGAGCTGCTGTATCTCATGGCCGGCCGCCACGGAAGCCCCTGGTACTCCCTGCTGCAGATGTTCACGGCGCACTGCCACTGCTCGTTGCGCTCCCGCGTCACCGCCGCCCGCACCATTCTGGAAAACTACGAGATGGATCAGGCGTGCGGCGCGCTGGTGTGTCCGGGCAATGTGCAGCCGGACATGAAGATGCTGCACCACGCCGTGGAGGAGGGCAAGCAGTCCGTTTTTAACCAGCTCTCCGGCTACACCAATGCGGATGTGTCCACGGCCGATTGACAGCGGCCGACAGTTTGCTCTGCTTCCCCCTTCGCTGCGGCGAGGGGGGATTTTTTGCGGGCGTTTGAGCGTTTAAGGG
>OMQS01000098.1 GCA_900313295.1 uncultured Eubacteriales bacterium | reverse complement strand
TTGGCCTTTCCGCGCCCCACTCGGCCACGAAGCTGATGGAGCTGCGAAAGCCCGAAGCGCTCGGCGTTTTCCACCACCATGCAGGTGGCGTTGGGCACGTCCACGCCCACCTCCACCACCGTGGTGGCCACGAGAATGTCGCCGTTTCCGGCGGCAAAGTCTGCCATGACTTTTTCCTTTTCCTTGGGCTTCATTTTTCCGTGGAGCAGGGCGATCCGCAGGTCGGGGAAGACCTCCTCCCGCAGCTTTTTGGCGTAGGCCGCGGCGGCCTTGCGCTCGTCGGGGAGCTGATCCTCCTCGCCCACCAGCGGACACACGATGAACACCTGATGCTCCTCCTCCACCTGCTTGCGGATGAATTTATTGATCCGCTGGCGGTAGCGCTCGTCCACGGCGAAGGTGTCCACTTTTTGCCGCCCGGGAGGCAGCTCGTCCATCACCGACACCTCCAGATCGCCATAGATGATCAGCGCCAGCGTGCGGGGAATGGGGGTGGCGGACAGCACCAGCATGTGGGGATTTTCCGCCTTCTGCCCCAGCGCCGCCCGCTGATCCACGCCGAAGCGGTGCTGCTCGTCGGTGATGACCAGCCCCAGCCGAGCGTAGGAGACGTCCTCCGTCAGCAGCGCGTGGGTGCCAATGCACAGGTCAATTTCTCCCGCCGCCAGCGCGGCCAGAGTCTCCCGCCGCTCCTTTGCCTTTGTGGAGCCGGTGAGCAGGGCGCAGCGCAGGCCGAATTTTTCAAACAAGGGGGATAGATTTTCATAGTGCTGCCGAGCCAGAATTTCCGTGGGCGCCATCAGTGCCGACTGCCAGCCGCTCTGGGCGGCAAACCACACGCACGCCGCCGCCACCATGGTCTTGCCACTGCCCACATCGCCCTGACACAGCCGGTTCATGGGGCGGCCGGAGGTCATGTCCGCCACGGCCTCGCCGATGGCCTTGCGCTGGGCGTTCGTGAGGGAAAAGGGCAGGGTCTTGTAAAATTTCTCCATGTCCGCCGCTCGGCACGCAGGCCCCGCCACGTCCCGCCGTCGGGAGCGCAGCATTTGCAGGCCGCAGGAGAGCAGGAACAGCTCCTCAAACACCAGCCGCCGCCGCGCCAGCTCCAGCGCCTCGGGGGAGGCGGGGAAATGGATGTTTTCATAGGCGAAGCCGCTGTGGCAGAGACTGTGCGCCTGCCGCACGGCGTCCGGCAGACAGTCACTGAGCAGGTGTCGGCATGCCTCCAGCCCCTGCGCCTCGGCCTTGTATAAAAGCCCCTGACTCACGCCGGCGGTGAGGGGATAGATGGGGATAATGCGGCCGGTGAGGAGCTGCCGCCCTTCGACCTCCACGATGGGGTTGGTCATCCGCCGCAGCAGGAGATTGCCCTCCACTCTGCCGCAGAAAATGTAGGTTTCGCCCCGATGCAGGCTGTTTTTGCGGTACTCCTGATTAAAAAAAGTCAGCTCCAGCGCGCCGCTCTCGTCCACAGCCCGCGCCTTCACCACCGTGCGCCCGCCGGAAATGCGGCTGGCGGTGGGGTCGTTGGCCAGCATGGCGCGCACGCATACGGTCTCGCCCACGGCCAGCTCCCGAATGGGGCGGATCATGGTGCGGTCTTCGTAGCGGCGGGGGAAATAGCCGATAAGCTCCTGCAGCGTGGTGATGCCCAGCTTGGCAAGTGCCTTGGCGCGGGTCTCACCGATGCCCTTTATATAGCGCACGTCCGTGTGCAGATCAGCCATAGTGACACCTCACTTCATGTCCTGCTCCGCCCAGTCCGACAGAGCCTCCAGAATGGGCAGCAGCGTCCGGCATCGCTCCGTGGGGCGGTACTCCACCCGCACCGGCACCTCCAGATACTCCTGCCGCTCAATCAACCCGTCCCGCTCCAGCTCCTTCAGCGCCGACGACAGCACCGTGTTGCTCACGCCGTCCAGCTTGCCCCGCAGGGCGTTGTAGCGGATGGTGCCGGCATTGCACACGGCACACAGGATCTGCACCTTCCACTTGCCGCCGATGAGCAGCATGGCGTGGTGCAGGGGGCATTTTTCCATGCAGGGACAGTCGTAGTGCGCCATAGGTAAGCTCCTCCTTACTTGCACAGGATAATCTGCGTTCTTGCATTTTTCATAAAACTCTTTATACTGATATTATACCAAGTAAGAAAAGAGGAGTAAATAGGAAATTATGAACATATATCTTCAGGGGCTTACCATGGGGCTGGCCTATGTGGCGCCCATCGGCCTGCAAAACCTGTTCGTCATCAACTCCGCTCTGACGCAAAAGCGCAGCCGGGTGTATATCACGGCACTCATCGTCATTTTGTGGGATGTGTCGCTGGGCGTTGCCTGCTTTTTGGGCGCGGGAGCGCTGATGCAGGCGGTGCCGTGGCTGCAGAAGGTCATCCTCGGCATGGGCAGCCTCATCGTCATCTACATCGGCATCGGGCTGCTGCGCGCCAAGGCCAGCCTGGAGGGCGGCAAGGACGTGAATATCCCCATCTGGAAGCTGTTCACCACCGCCTTCGTGGTCACCTGGATGAACCCCCAGGCGCTCATCGACGGCACCATGATGCTGGGTGCCTTCCGCGCCAGCCTGCCGGTGGGGGGCGACCTGCCCTTCATCTTCGGTTTCGGCAGCGCTTCGATCCTTTGGTTCCTGACCCTCTCCACGGTGGTGTCGCTGCTGGGCAGCAAGTTTAATGAGAAGATACTCAATATCATCAATAAGGTCTGCGGCGCGGTGATCATTTTCTACGGCTGCAAGCTCCTGTGGAGCTTCGTGAAGCTCATGGGCTGGCTGTAAAATAAAGCTGTTCAAACCCCTCCGTTTCTGCTATCATTGTAGCAGATACGGAGGGGCATTTTTTGAAAAAAACTCGCAGACTGCAAGCCTTTTGGCGGAAAAATCGAAGTTTTTTCGCCAGTTTCAAAAACGGAGGGGCGTTTTATGGAGAAAAATTATAAATTGACCATAGCCTACGACGGCACCCGCCTTTTCGGCTGGGAGCACCAGCCGGATAAGGACACCGTGCAGGGAAAGCTGGAAGCGGTGCTGGAGCGCCTGCAAGGCCGTCCGGTGGACATCATCGGTGCCGGCCGCACCGACGCCGGCGTACACGCCCGCGCCATGGTGGCCAGCGTCCGGCTGGACGTGGCGGAGTCGCCGGAGGAGATTCGGGACTACATGAACCGGTATCTGCCCGATTCCATCGCCGTGCGGGAGGTGAAGGAGACCGCCGACCGCTTCCACGCCCGCTATAACGCCTTGGGCAAGACCTACCGCTACACCTGCTTTGACGGGGCGGTGAAGCCGGTGTTCGACCGCAAGTATGTGACGCTGCTGGACTTTTCGCCGGACGTGGAAAAAATGCGCCGCGCGGCGGAAATTTTGAAGGGGGAGCACGACTTCCGCTCCTTCTGCGGCAACCCCCGCATGAAAAAATCCACCGTCCGCCTGGTGGACACCATCCAGATCGAGCGCCGCAAGGATCGCATCCTTTTCACCTTCCACGGAACGGGCTTTCTGCAAAACATGGTGCGCATTCTGGTGGGCACGCTGCTGGAGGTAGGCCGCGGCCGCTGGGAGCCGGCGTATGTGCAGGAGATCCTGGACGC
>OMQS01000101.1 GCA_900313295.1 uncultured Eubacteriales bacterium | reverse complement strand
TAGCCGCCAGCAACGGATCCAAACCGTCCTCGTCGGATCGTCGGGCGGATTCTTCACGAACGATGCGCATATAGTCCTCCAGCGCCTGCTTAGCACCGGAAACGGACTCCGGTTTTTGCAGAATAGCGGTGAAATGGCTCATTTCCTCCTGCGTCAGATCGCTTGCGAGGGTCGCCATGCTGTGAGAGCGCCCCATTTTGCGGTCATCCAGCAGCAGAGAATAGATTTTTCCCAATACAGGCGAAGAAAAATCCTCCGGCTGCAGGAGAGGAACGCCGTCAAACAGGTCGTCGTCTCGCATCATAAGGCGCAGAATGCCCTCCTCGGCCAGCGCGCTGCGCAAATTTGAGTAGCGCAGGTCGCGCCCCTGCGGCTGCAGGGCAGACACAGGATTCAGCTCCCGTCGTGTCTGCTCCCGCTGCGCCCTGCGCTTGTTTTTCCGGAAGGTGCGGTTCACCTCGTTGCGCATGGCCTCCGGCGTGAAACCTGCGGTCTCCGCTGCCCGTACCGTGTAGATCTCCCGCTCCACGGCGTTATCCAACGTGGAGAGCACCTGGCTGATCTCGGCGGCATATGCAATGCGGTCGGCGTCGTTTTTCATATCGTATTTTTCCGCCACCTGACCCATTCGGAATTCAATGCCGTTCTCGCTGCCGTTGAGAAGCCGCTCAAAGGCGTCAGCCCCCTGAAACTTGATGAAGTCGTCCGCGTCCTGCTTTATGTAGCTGCCGTCCACCAGACGGCGGGGAAGCTGCAGCACCCGCACAGTGAATTCGGAGTTTTTCAGTATTTCCAGCGCCCGCTGGGTGGCAAGCTGGCCGGCGTTATCGTTGTCGTAGCAGAGGATCAGCTCCTTGGTGTACCGGCTCAGAAGGCGGGTCTGCTCCACGGTGAGCGCCGTACCCATAGAGGCCACAGCGTTGTCAAAGCCCGCCTGATGCAGCGTCACCACGTCCAGATTTCCCTCGCAGAGGATGATGTTGGGGCGCTTGGTCTTCTTGGCCAGATTCAGGCCGTACAGCACCCGCCGCTTGCTGTAAACAAGGGTTTCGCTGGTGTTCATATATTTCGGCTCGGACTTGTCAATGACGCGGCTGCCAAAGCCCACCACGTCGCCCCGCACATCCACCACCGGCAGAATGAGCCGATTGCGGAATTTATCATACAGACCGCCGTTTTTATTCTGCACGATCAGACCCGCCTTTATAAGCTCCTGTTTGGAGTACCCCTTTGCGGTCATGGCACGCATCAGGCAATCCCAGCCCTCCGGCGCTGCGCCCATACCGAAGCGGACGGCAATGCCGCGACGGATCTGCCGGCGATTCAGGTAGGCCTGCACGGCAGCGCCCTCCGGCTTTTGCAGTATGTCATAATAGTATCGGGCGGCGTCGCGATTCAGCGCCAGCAGCCGGCTGCGGAGCCTGTCCGCCTCGGCGGCTTCACGATCCACCGGCACCGGCAGATTCACGCGTTTTGCCAAAAAATGCACGGCGTCCGGATAGGAAAGATTCTCGATTTCCATAATGAAATTGATCACGCCGCCGCCTTTTTTGCAGCCGAAGCAGTGATAGTACTGCCTGTCGGGCATGACATGGAAGGAGGGCGTTTTTTCATTGTGGAACGGGCAGCAGCCCCAGTAGCTCCCGCCCTTGGGCTGCAGGGTAACATAGCCGCCCACCACGTCCAGTATGTCGTTCCGAGCCACCAGCTCTTCCAAAAAACTCTTGGGGAATGCCACGCGCCTGCCTCCTTTCCCAAGTGTTGCATAAAATGATGCAACATTCTTTCAACTATTCTATACGAGGAAAAAATGTAATTTCCTCTTTTCCTAATAAAAAATCCGCAGAAAACTGCGGATCTTTTAATCACAGACCAACGATCACCGGTGTGCAGCCGATATGCGGCAGGAAAACATGGAGCAGATCTGCCGTTTTCAGCCGCAGGGAACTGGTGTTGCGGCAGGGGTGACAGCCGAACCATTCCGCCTCCGCCACGCGCCGCTCCAGCGCCAGCGTGACCCGATGCTCCGCGTCATGTATCAGCCCCAGCACCGAAGCGGAACCGGGCTGCACGCCCAGCAGCTCCTGCAGATCCTCCGCGGAGGCGAAGCTCAAGCGGGAGGAGCCGATCTGCTTGGAAAAATCAGCCGTGCGGAAGGGGAGATCGTCCGGCATAGCCAGCAGGTAAAAAGCGCTGCGGTTGCGGGGCGTCAGCAGCAGATTCTTGCAAATGCGCACGCCCAGCACATGGCTGATGGCGGCGCAGGCCTCCATGTCATAGGCAGGGTCATGATCCACCCGCTGATAGGGGATGTGCAGCGTATCCAGCAGGTCGTAGACCTGCTGCTCCACCGGCTCCCGCTCCTGAGCGGGGCGGCCGGTATATACGGGGGAGATGGTCATGCGTTTTTCTCCTTTTCCAGCAGCTTTTCGCCGGCGCGGAATATATCGCCGGCGCCCACGGTGAGGATCAGGTCGTCCGGACGGGCGATCTGCGCCAGGGTGTCCGCCACCTGATCCAGCGTGGAGCAGTATATGGCGCCCGGTATCTCGGCAGCAAGCTGGCTGGAGGAGATGCCGATGTCGTTTATCTCGCGGGCGGCGTAGATCTCCGCCAAAATCGCCACGTCCGCCAGCTTCAGCTCCCGCACAAAGTCGTCAAACAGCGCCTGGGTGCGGCTGTAAGTATGGGGCTGGAAGGCACAGATGATCCGCCGGTAGGGCATGGAGCGGGCGGTGGTCAGCAGGGCGTGCAGCTCACCGGGGTGGTGGGCATAGTCGTCAAACACCTCTGCGCCGTGGTAGCTGCCCTTGTACTCGAACCGCCGTCCGGCGCCGTGGAAGGTGCGCAGCCCCTCCTCCACGGCTTTGCCGCCGATGCCCAGCACATAGGCCGCCGAGGCTGCCGCCAGCGCGTTGGAGATATTGTGTTTGCCGGCCACGGCCAAGGCGATATGGGCGTAGAACTCGCCGTGGATCATCACGTCAAACTCCCCGCAGCCATCGTGGAAGGCCACGTTGTCGGCGCGGCAGTCGGCGTTTTCATCCCGAACGGAGAAGGTAAACACCGGATGGGAAAGCCCCCGAACGGACTCCATGGCGCCGCTGTCGTCTGCATTGGCTATGACATAGCCCCGCTGGGGCACAAGATCGGCAAAGGCGTGGAAGGAGTGCTCCACGTCCGCCAGATCCCGAAAGAAATCCAGATGATCCGCCTCCACATTCAGTATCACGGCCACCGTGGGGAAGAAATTGAGAAACGAATTGCAGTATTCGCAGGACTCCAGAATAATGGTGTCGCCGTGGCCGACGCGGTAGCCGGAGTGCAGCATGGGCAGCGTGCCGCCGATCATCACCGTGGGGTCGGCCTGCGCCGCCATGAAGATATGGGTGGCCATGGAGGTGGTGGTGGTCTTTCCATGGGTGCCGGAAATACACAGTGCGTTCTGATACTGCTGCATAATGGCGCCCCAGGCCTGGGCGCGCTCATATACGGGGATGCCCCGCGCCACAGCGCCGGAGATCTCGGGGTTGTCGTCGTGAATGGCGGCTGTGCGGATCACCAGCTGAGCGTTTTGCAGGTTCTCGGCGGCGTGGCCGATGGCCACCGGAATGCCGAGAGCGCGCAGATGCCGCACGGTGTCGCTCTCCGTCATGTCCGAGCCTTGCACGCACAGTCCCATGCCGTGCAGCACCTCAGCCAGAGGGCACATGGATACTCCGCCGATGCCCGCCAGATGGACGCGGACGCCGGACTTGAGATAGTTTTTGAAATCCACAGTGGGATGCATCATATACTTTTGCCTCCTAAAGAGAAGATCGCAGCGCAATTGCATTTTGATATAAAATATATTATAATACGAAATAATAGAAAGTGCAACAGAAAATGCTGCGCATCCGGAGGATACGCCATGAGTCGTGAGCAGGCGCAAAACATCATACGGGACATTGAAAAGCGGGGCTTTCGCGCCTATTTGGTGGGCGGCTGCGTGCGGGATCTTCTGCTGGGACGTATGCCGGAGGATTGGGACATCGCCTCCTCGGCGCGGCCGGAGCAGATCATGGAGATCTTCGGCGCGCAGGCGCTGCCAACTGGGCTGAAACATGGGACAGTCACGGTGAAAACATGGGACGGCGCCTATGAAATAACCACTTTTCGCACGGACGGAGCCTACTCCGACGGCCGCCATCCGGATGCCGTAGCCTATACAAAAACCATTGAGGAGGACCTCTCCCGACGGGATCTCACCATCAACGCCATGGCGATAAGCAGCAGCGGGCGACTCGTTGACCCCTTCGACGGCGCCGGCGATCTTGCGCGTAGGGTGATCCGCTGCGTGGGGAAGGCAGAGCGGCGCTTTTCGGAGGACGCCCTGCGCATCCTGCGGGCGATCCGTTTTGCATCGGTGCTGGATTTCTCCGTGGAGGAGGCCACCCGACAGGCAATTCACAAGCAGGCGGCGCTGCTGAAAAAAATCGCCGCAGAGCGCATCCTCGTGGAGATGAATAAGCTGCTGTGCGGCACGGGGTGCCGAGAGGTGCTGCTTTCCTATCCGGATGTGCTGGGTGTGTTCATACCGGAGCTGCTGCCCTGCGTAGGATTTGACCAGAAAAATATACACCACTGCTATGACTTATATACTCATATCACCTATGCCGTGGCCGCTATTGCGCCGGAGCCTGTTCTGCGCTGGACGATGCTGCTGCACGATATTGGCAAGGTAGATACCTTTACAGTTGACGCAGCAGGCAGCGGACACTTTTACGGACACCCCCAGCGCAGCGCCGCCATGGCGGAGGAAATCTGCCGGCGCATGCGGATGCGAAATGCGGATCGGGAGGAGATCGTGAAGCT
The DNA here is from genome assembly GCA_900313295.1 of uncultured Eubacteriales bacterium. Lineage (GTDB taxonomy): Bacteria > Bacillota > Clostridia > Oscillospirales > Oscillospiraceae > Vescimonas. Next base: position 2,332 of record OMQS01000101.1, on the reverse strand, counting down.
CATCCGCTGGCACGACAGGGACATTCCCGTCACGGAAAAAGGGATCGGCTCTGCGGTTTCGGCGCTGGGAGAGGAGAGCTTCCGGCGGCTGCTGCAGGTGAAACGGGCAGACAATCTGGCGCAGGCGGAGCAGTTCCGCTGGGTCGGAGAAAAAATAACCGCGGCGGAGGAGATCCTGCAGGAATTGCTGCAAAAAAAGAGCTGCCTGCAGCTGAAGGATCTGGCCATAAACGGACACGATCTGCTGGCCAGGGGCTATGCCGGCCGCGAGGTCGGAGCAGCCTTGCAAAGTCTGCTGCAAATGGTCATCGGCGGGGAAATCGAAAACAGCAGAGAGGCACTTCTGTCGGCGCTGCCGGAGAAGAAGTGATTATTTCCACAGGCGAAGATAGCCGGCGTCCCGCAGCTGCTTGAGAAACAGGAGCAGCATGGGAAACAGGATCATGCCCGCCACGCCCAAGGTGCAGAACCCGATGTACATGGCCATCAAGGCCGCCAGGGGCGGAAGGTTTACCTGCGCGGCCATGACCTTTGGCTCCAGAAAGCTGCGCACCAGCGTTATAACAGCGTAAATGGCGCCCAGGGCGATGGCCTTGGGCGTTTGCTGCAGCAACAGGCAGACAACCGCCCAGGGCAAAAGCACCGTGCCCGTGCCGAAAACCGGCAGAGCGTCGATGAGGGCGATCACGGCCGCCAGCAGCAGCGCATAGGGCTGACGAATGAGCAGAAGCCCCGCCAGCAGCTCTGTAAATGTGACGGCTAAGAGGATGCACTGTGCCTTGAACCACTTGGTCAGCGTGGAGAGCAGGTTCTCCTTTACGCCGCCTGCCTGCTGCAGCTTTTGCGGCGGCAGCTGGCGACGCAGAAAGTCCACGACGGTCGGAAATCTCGCCGCTGTAAAGAAGATGGCCAGTACAGTGGTCGCAGCGAAAAGAAAAACGGAGGGCAGTTCTTTCAGAGCCTCGGCGGCGGTGCTGACACAGCGGGTGGAAAAGCGGGAAAACCAGGCGGTGAGCTGCTGGGAACCGTCGGCAATGGCGCTCTCCAGCCAGACTTGCACGCCTTTGGGGCAGGAGGCGCAAAAGCGCTCCAGCCGCTCCTGCATGTCGGTAAAATAAGCGGGCAGCTCCGCCAGATACTGCGGCAGCGCCCGAAAAAGCCGCACCGACTGCTGCAGCAGATTCAGGCACAGCACCGTGAGCACCGCCAGCAGCAGCGCTAAGAGAATAAACGAGAGAATGGCCGAGACAAAGCCGCGCCGCAGCCGCAGCTTTTCCCGCAGATAGCAAACCGTCGGCTCCATGAGATAGGAAACGCCTAAAGCGATGAGGAACGGCAGCAGCCACAGCAGTACGTACCGTATGCCGAGCCAGCACAGAAGAAGAAGCAGTCCCCAGTACAGGACGCCGTCTATTAACTTGCGTTTGTTTTCGGGCATATGTCCCTCCGATCCTGTGAATTGACTTGCATACAGGGCCAATATATGCTATCATATCGGCAAGTAATCATAGATTTGTGCGGGAGTGAGGGTATGAGCAAGAAGAAGTATTATATAGTGTCAGAGGACGCGCTGCCGGATATTTTTATTAAGGTCGCCGAGGCGAAGCGGATGCTGCAGGTGGGCGAGGCGCAGACCGTGGGCGAGGCGGCCAGACGCATGAACATCAGCCGCAGCGCGTTTTATAAATATAAGGACGCCGTGCAGCCGTTTCAGGATCTGAAAGCGGGACGCATTATCACGTTTTACGCCTTGCTGAAGGACAATCCCGGCGTGCTGAGCAACTACCTGTCTATTTTTGCCAATTCCGGCGCAAATATACTGACCATCAACCAGACCATTCCCACCAACGGCTGCGCCGGCGTGACTATTTCCGCCGAAACCAGCGACATGAACGAGGGACTCGACGAGATGATCGCCGGCATAACCGGCGCTATGGGCGTTTTGAAATTTGAGATCCTGGCCGGATAAAAGAAAAGCACCGAGAGGAAAAACCTCTCGGTGTTTGTATTTATTCCCATAAACTTAAACCATGTGCTTCAGCGGCTCTTGCATATCACGGGCGATCTGCTTTGCATAGCGGTCTTCCTCGCTGAAAACACAGCCGCAGTACTTCTGCATATAAAGCCCCAGTTCACGAGCCTGCTGCTGGCCTGCGCGAAAGCCCGAACGGAAGTCCCGATACAAAAAAGCCACGCCCCATTTTTGCGCAGCCTGACGGGCGATGTCTGCCATGCACTCGTGCTGCTGATAGGGGCTGACGAACAGGGTGGAAGTGAAACTGTCAAAACCGTTTTCGGCGGCAAATCTCGCCGTCTGCTCCAGACGCATTTC
>OMQS01000157.1 GCA_900313295.1 uncultured Eubacteriales bacterium | reverse complement strand
CTGTGTCCGTGGCGGTGAAGCTGTATATGTTTTATTATAACCGCTCCATCGGCAGGAAAATCAAATCCGCCGGCATGAGCGCCACGGCCACCGACAGTCTCTCCGACGCCGTGAGCACCACCGCCGTGCTCATCGCCACGCTGGTGGGGCAGTTCACCGGCCTGAACATCGACGGCTGGGTGGGTCTGCTGGTGGCGCTGTTCATCCTGTTTTCCGCGTACAAGGCCGCCAAAGAGACCCTCTCGCCCCTGCTGGGGCAGACGCCGGATCCGGAATTTGTGGATCGCATCGAGCAGATCGTCCTGTCCTATCCCGAGGTGCTGAATATTCACGACCTCATTGTCCACGACTACGGCCCCGGGCGGATGATGATCTCCCTCCACGCCGAGGTGTCCGCCGACGGCGACCTGCTGCAGCTCCACGATGTCATTGACAACGCCGAGCACCGGCTTAAAAAGGAGCTGGGCTGCATGGCTGTGATCCACATGGATCCCATCATCACAAACGATGCGCACACCGACGCCCTGCGCATGGCTGTGGCGGAAAAGGTGAAGTCCATCGACCCCCGCCTCACCATCCACGACTTCCGCACCGTCCCAGGCTCCACACACACCAACCTGATCTTTGACGTTGTGGTTCCCTACGACGTGAAGCTAACCGCCGACGAGGTGCGCCGGCGCATCGAGGCGCTGGTGAAGGAGCTGGACGAGAATTATTTCGCCGTGGTGCAGATCGACAACAGCTACGTTCTGTAAAATTTACTGCCTCCGACCTTATATGATCGAGGGCAGCTTGTAAAAATCATTCCCAAGTTTTCCAAATATCCGGACAGTAGCCCACGGTGGCCTGCTTGCCGTTGCGGACGATGGGCGCGTTAAACACCGCCGGACAGTCCGCAATGCGCTGATCCACCGCCTGGGGCGGCACATACTGCAAGCCCAGATCCTCGTAGGCGTCGCACTGGGTATCCACCAGCGCCTCAAAGCCCACCGCCGCCTTCACGCTGCGGTACTCGCCGAGGGACAGCCCCTTGGCGTAGAGGTCGATGTACTGGTATTTGATGCGGCGCTCCTTGAACCAGCGCTCGGCCTTTTTGCTGTCGTTGCTCTTTTTGGAGCCGAAGATCTGAATGTTCACGGTCAATACCCCTTTGCTACTAAGAAATGGAGAAAACCCACGATGAACGAAGCCATCATGGAGCTGAAAAAACTGGTGAACGGGAGCGACAACATCGTCTTTTTCGGCGGCGCAGGCGTCAGCACGGAGTCCGGCATCAAGGACTTCCGCAGCGTGGACGGGCTGTACCGCCAGAAATTCAAGTATCCGCCGGAAACCATGCTCAGCCACACGTTTTTTGAGACCCACACGGAGGAGTTTTACGACTATTACCGCAGCAAAATGCTGGCGCTGGATGCCCAGCCCAACGCCGCCCACCGGAAGCTGGCGCAGTGGGAGCGGGAGGGCAAGCTGAAAGCCGTCATCACCCAGAACATCGATGGGCTGCACCAGAAAGCCGGCAGCCGCGAGGTGCTGGAGCTGCATGGGAGCGTCCTGCGCAACTACTGCCGCCGATGCGGCAAGTTCTACGGCGTGGAGGCCGTGGCCGCGTCCGCGGGCATCCCCCGCTGTGCCTGCGGCGGCATTATAAAGCCCGACGTAGTGCTGTACGAGGAGAGCCTCGACGAAGGGGTCATGGAAAAAGCGCTGCAGTACATCGCAAACGCCGACATGCTCATCATCGGCGGCACCTCGCTGGTGGTATACCCCGCCGCCGGGCTGGTGCGGTACTATCGGGGCAGCAAGCTGGTGGTCATCAACAGGGACGCCACCGGTATAGATGCCGATGCCGCCCTCTGCATCAGCGCCCCTATCGGGGAGGTGCTGGGGCAATTATAACACGGTAGCCTTCCGGCCGCAAGTCCGGCGGGGCTTGCGGCCGGAAAGCAAAAAAAGATGACCCCCGCGGGGGTCATCTTTTTTGCAAACTTTGAAGTCCGCTGTAAATCAGTGGTTAGCGACCTCTTTACCATCAATGATGAGCATACCATTATCCCTGTCTTGGGTATACTTCTTTTCACGTTTTCCTTTTTCTTTCTGCGCCCGCCGCATATTCTGTTTTTGCAAATCGCAATTCTATTTCTTTCATTTTCCGCGTAAAATATCCCTATTTCCCCCTTGCAAATGCAAGTTTTGTGTGATAGTATTGCATGTAGGATTAGAAAGGAAGGATCGCTATGTCTACTACCATCCCCTCTGCCGCCGAGTACAGCCGCATCACGCCGGAGCTGATGCAGCTCACCGGCCTCTGGGCAGAGCATGCGCACATCGACAGAGAGCTTTATCAGAAATACAACGTCAAGCGCGGCCTGCGCGATGCCAACGGCCGCGGCGTGCTGGCCAGCCTCACCCGCATCTCCGAGGTCAAGGGCTACACCATCGACGACAACGACACCATCCCCTGTGAGGGCGTGCTGTACTATCGCGGCTACGACGTGCGGGAGTTGGTGCAGGGCTGCCTGACGGAGAAGCGGTTCGGCTTTGAGGAGACCGTGTATCTGCTCATTTTCGGGCAGCTTCCCACCCGCGCGCAGCTGGACGAATTCTGCCTGATGCTCAATGACTATCGCCATCTGCCCAAGAATTTCGTGCGGGATGTGGTGATGAAAGCCCCCACCGGCGACATGATGAACACGCTGGCGCGCAGCCTGCTGACCCTGTACTGCTACGACAACAAGGCCAACGACATCTCCATGCCCAACATCCTGCGCCAGTGCCTGCAGCTGACGGTGAACACCCCCCAGCTGGCCATTTACAGCTATCTGGCCTACCGCAACATGCAGGGGGGCGACCTGTTCCTCCACAAGCCGCAGAAGGAGCTGTCCATGGCGGAGAACATCCTCTATCTGCTGCGGGAGGACAAGAAATTCACGGAGCTGGAGGCGCGGGCGCTGGATGCCGCCTTGATCCTCCACGCCGACCACGGCAGCAACAACTCCACCTTCACCAACCATGTGGTCTCCTCCACCGGCACGGACACCTACTCCGCCATGGCCGCCTCCCTGTGCGCCCTGAAGGGGCCTCGCCACGGCGGCGCCAACATCAAGGTGGTGGAGATGATGGCCGACCTGAAGGCGCATGTGGACGACCCCGCCAGCGAAGCACAGGTGCGCGCCTATCTGCAGTCCGTGCTGGACAAAAAGGCGCTGGACGGGTTGGGGCTTATCTACGGCATGGGTCACGCCGTTTACTCCCTGTCCGACCCCCGCGCCGAGGTGCTGCGCACCTTCGTGCAGGATATTTCCAAGGAAAAGGGTCTCACCGGCGAAATGGATCTGTACCTCACTGTGGAAAAGGTGGCCAAAGAGCTGCTCACCGCCCGCACCGGCAAGCCCGTGGCGGTGAACGTGGACTTTTACAGCGGGTTCCTCTATGACATGCTGGGGCTGCCCAAGGAGCTATACACCCCCCTGTTCGCCATCGCCCGCATGGCCGGCTGGAGCGCGCACCGCATGGAGGAGCTGGGCGAAAACAGCAAGATCATCCGTCCCGCCTGCAAGTGCATCGAAAAGCGCCGCCCCTATACCCCCATGGCGGAAAGATAAAAATAGAGATAAAATATGTGCCTGCGGCTGTCGTTTTTCGGCGGCCGCAGGAAAAAAATGACTTTTGGGACGAAAAAAGCCCTTGACTTTTTCCCTCTGTATGCTATAATAAGCAAGTCTTCGGTCGAGAAGCTCATTTGCGAGTGTGCTGGAATAGGCAGACAGGCAAGCTTGAGGTGCTTGTGTTCGATTGGACGTGTGGGTTCAAGTCCCATCACTCGCACCAGCTTCTCCTCCAAGACAGAAAAGAAGAATATATGCGCGAGTGGTGGAATTGGCAGACTCGCTAGATTCAGGTTCTAGTGTGCATTACGCACGTGCGGGTTCAAGTCCCGCCTCGCG
>OMQS01000180.1 GCA_900313295.1 uncultured Eubacteriales bacterium | reverse complement strand
CCGATGCAGGCATGGAAAAAGCCGCCAGCATACAGCAGGCGGCCAGCAGCGTAGTCAGATATTTTTTCATGCGGCGTACCCTCTTTTCTTATTGATGTAGTGCTTGTAGCCTTTGTAACCGGCGTAGCCGCAGCCGCCCAGCGCCGCAGCACCCACGGGGATCAGCAGCCACAGCCAGTTAAAATCAACGCCGCTCTTTGCCGATGCCGCAGCGCCGACGCTGGAAAAGACAGCGGTATAGATCACCGTATCACAGCTTGTGCGGGTGACATCACCCTTATAGTCTGCCGTGACGGTGTAGCCGGTGGCGTATTTGCTGGTGGCGGTGCCGGTGTAGCTTGCCACGGCGGTATAGCGAATGGGAATGTCATAGCCGTCCGTGGGATCGACAGCTGCCTCCTGCCAGCTCACATCGGCAAGCGTCAGGGTGCGGCCATTTTCGTTCACGGACTTAGGAACAAGGGACACATCCGCGTCTGAGAGGTTGGGATAGGTGCGCTCCGCCGTCACCGTGCGGCTGCTGGTCCCATAGCCCGCTGCCTCCACCTGAATGGTGGTGTGGTCAAGGGACAGGACACCCTCATAGCCGTCCTCGGTCTTGACCTCCAGCTTCGGCTCCAGCATTTTCAGAATTTCCGCCATGTCCTTGGTCTTGCTCTCCAGCGTGACCACCTCGATATGTTCCCGCGTGTCAGTTTCTGTCTGGTCATTTTTCAGCAAATCAAGGAGCGTATAGGTGCGACCCTCGCGCTCAAAGTCAGCGGTGGGGATCGTAGCGGGATCGTCCTTTGCGGTCAGGTAGTAGACCTTTTCCAATCGGTACACACCGTTTTCCTCGCTGGCTCTGACCTCGGCAGGATAGGCGGAAATGCTGGGGAGCGTATCTGCGGCAGAAATCATCGTGGATACCGTATCGGCTTCTGTCATGGGTTCTGCGGCCAGCACCGCGACGCTCATGCTGCACAGCATCAGCGCCGCGCAGAGAGCAAATGCAACTTTCTTTTTCACGCTTCGTCCTCCTTCCTCAGCGAACGGGCCGATTCTGCTCCGGTTGCTTGCGCTCCTGCGGAGAGATCTCACGCTGAATGTCATTTTGCAGCTTGCGGAAATACTTTTGCAGGCTGTCCACCACGCCGCGGCGATCCTGCACCTCCATACCGTCAAACACCTGCCCCACGCGGCTCACATCGGGCTGCGGGGCCTCCACGCCGAAATTGCGGCAGAGCATATAGCTGACGCTCTCGGCGTCCATGGCGCAGTCCTCGCGGGTATAGTAGGGATAGCGTCCGTGGTCATGGATACCGGCGTGGACGATCTCACGGGAGAGCGCCGCAAAGATCTTGCTGTCGATTAGGCGGCTGGATACCGTAATGCTCTGCGTTTTAGGATCATAAACGGCATCCTGGTACATGGTGCTGCTGGTGACCACGGGAACGGGGGAGCTGTCCAGCAATCGGCGCAGGGCGGCGTCCATTTCCGGTGTATTGTCTTTCAGGCTCAGCGCCGGAACACCGGCCTTGCCGTGGGTCTGGGAAATATCGAACACACGCCCGATCTTATAGCCGTGATACTCCCTTCCGTCCTTCACGTAGGTATCCGACACGCGGATCTTCATGCCGTTCTCCTCACGGTTGACGCTGCGCCCCAGCCGGTTCCACACCTCCAGGCTGTTGATGTAGGTGATCTCCGGGTTCTGCGCCATCGCCAGCATCACATTGGACGCGCTGTATCGCGGGTTGATGGCCTGCGTGTCCAGATAATGCAGATATGCGCCGGGTTCACTGGTGACGTGCATGACCGCATCGTCGGAAAGCTGCCCCAATTCCTCGCGCTCCGCTGTTTTCTTTGCCTTCCAGTCCTCGTCCCTCTGCTGCTTCTGCTGGATCAAATCGTCTAACTTTGCCATGTTCGTTTCTCCTTCTCAAAATCAATTTATTCCCGCGTGGGCATAGCCTTTTGAATGGCTTCCCGCACGGTGTCCTTGGTGGGAGCTGTGCCATCCCGTTCTGCCGCGGCTTGCAGCGCCATCAGGCGGCTGCGGACAGAGGGGCGGGCGTCAGCCTTCTCCGCAGCCGGTTCCGTAGACGCTCTCGCACCAGTCCCGCGCTCCTTGGAGCTGTTCCCGGACGGAGCGCGGGCGTTCTCTTTTTTTGCGGCAGTATCCTCCTTCACAGGCGCAGGATAGCCCATGCGTTCAAAAATGCGGTTGATCTGCTTGGCGTCTTTGGCTTTTGCCATAATTTCTACCGTCCCGGTCTTTTCTACCTTGTTGACGATGGGGTAAAACAGGACGCCATAGCGTTTGGCTTCCATCTGAAAGCCCTTCAAGTCCTCCTGCTTGACGGAAAAGATCGTCAGCTCCTCGCCGTCGTGGATCAGGCGCTTGAGGTTGGTCTTACCGGCGAGCTTCTGATTGTCGTTGGCAAGGGCGATCAGTAAGGCGGCAAGGTTTTTCGCCCCCAGCCCTGCCAGCTTGAGGGCACTCTCGGTGATCTGGATGCCCTCACGCACCATCAGGTCAGCGGTTTCACCGTTG
>OMQS01000103.1 GCA_900313295.1 uncultured Eubacteriales bacterium | reverse complement strand
TTGTATTCTCACAGCAAGTGTGATCCTCTGCCTCTGCGTATTGCCGGCCGCACGGCGGTAAAGGGCAACCGTGTGCTTGCACCTTCCGGAAGTCTTTGCCTTGCGGCGGATGGGCGATGCAGACGAAAATCGGGGTGCTTGCGGGAACCTTGTATTTCCGTATAATGGGAATATGAGGACAAACATTAAAAAAATTGTAAGATTTCTCCCTTTTTGAAGTCTTATAGGTGAAAGGAGGTGGCAAGGTGACGGAGTTCGAGGAGATCTATCGGGAATATTTCGACCAGGTATATTTGTACATCCGGCGGCTTTCGGGAGACGCGCATTTGGCGGAGGATATTACCGGCGAGACCTTTTACAAGGCGCTGCGATCCCTGCACCGCTTTCGCGGGGACTGCGACATTCGGATCTGGCTGTGCCAGATCGCCAAAAACTGCTACTATACCCACCTGAAAAAGCTCCGGCGGGTGGACAGCGTGGACAGCGCCGATCTGCTGGCCGTGCCCGACCGGAGCGAATCGCCGGAGGAACGGCTGGCTCGGCAGGACGAGACCATACGGCTGCAAAAGATTCTCCACGATGTGCCGGATCCGTACAAGGAGGTGTTCCTGTGGCGGGTGTATGCGGAGCTGAATTACAAGCAGATCGGTCAGCTTTTCGGCAAGTCGGAAAACTGGGCTTGCGTCACTTACCACCGTGCGCGAAACATGATCCGAAAAAGATGGGAGGAGAAAGAATGAGCGATAGATGCCACATCATTCGGGATATGCTGCCCCTGTATCTGGACGGGATGCTCAGCGAGGACAGTGTGGGCTTTGTGGAGGAGCATTTGCAGGGCTGCGGGGCATGCAGAGAGGAGCTGGAGAAGCTGAAAGCGCCGGACGACTTCCCGCGGGAGACACCGGAGCGGGATGCAGCGGCACTGAAGGCGATGAAAAGAAAATGGAACCGGCGGGTGGTGCTTTTGGGCATCCTGCTGGCGGCGGCCGTGCTGGCTGCGCTGGCGGGGAGCTTTTTCGCCCACCACTGGATCGGCACGGCGCGGGAGGACGACGCGGAGGCTCTGGCGAAGCGGGCGGAGAGCTACCTGAAGACGGAGAGCCTGCATCTGGAGAAGACACAGCGGCGGGGGAACTATTTGGCCGCGCTGCTTACGGACGCGGATGGGCGCTGGTATATGTGCGAATATGACAGGGACAGCGTTTTTGCGGATCGCTGGCGAGCCAATGGCGGCATCAGCGGCAGTGACGGGTTTACGGTGGGAGAGATGCACGACTGGCTGTTTGGAAGCCCGCAGGAGGCTGTGATGATCTACTGCGGGGTGGGACTGCCGGAGGAGGCCAAGTGGTACGCCTTCCGGAACGACGATATCACCTACATCTGCCCCATCGAGGGGGACGTGATTTTGGATGTATTCGTAGTCTCCGGCGGCGACATGGGGACTGCATCCATCCTGCTGGACGAGGAAAAGGAGCCGCTGAAAAAGAATTCGGATCTGGTGGATCATGTCCTGCAAAGGGAACACTGAGCCGAGACAAAACGCAGGGCGATACCCAACAAGTATCGCCCTGCGTTTTTATATATGGATAGCAGATACTAAGGTCTGCTTCTGCGCGTTAAGCGCCGCACGGCGGCAAAGACCAGCCATGCGCCCAGGCACACGTTGCCCACCAGCACCCCCACGGCCAATCCCGCCAGCAATATCACGCCCTGCCGCCGGTATTTTTTTGTGCAGAGCATCCCGACCGCTGCCGGCAGCCAGATGGCGCCGCCGCCACCAGCACCGGTATCACCAGCATGGCGATATTGGATCGCGCCAGCCTTTTTTTGCCGGCTTATTTTACCAGCCCTTTGTCGGTCTTGGCCACGTGCTTAAAGACCTCCTCAAAGCGATTCAGCGCTTCGTCGATGATCTCCGGCGTGTCGGCCAGGGAGGTGTACAGGCGGCTTCCGGCCAGAGTGACGATGCCGTTGGCCATGTAGGCCGCGCCCATGCGCTCCATGGAGTCCTTGCGGACATACATCATATCTTTGTTGCGCAGCAGCCCCACGGCGGACTTCAGGAAAGACATGGAGGAGAAGTCGAAGCTCATGGCTCCGGTGCATTCCAGATGAACGATGGATCCCTGATTGTAGGCCACGAAGGGCAGGCCATACTGCCCGATCAGGCTCTTGAGGCCGTCGCAGAGGCGGTCGCCCATCTGTCCGGCGATCTCGCAGGCGTTGGTGCGCTCGATCTCCTGAATGGCCGTGTAGCCTGCAAGACACGACAGGGGATTGGCCGCCAGAGTGCCGCCCACATAGGCGCGGTGCTTGCCGGTGGCCAGACCGGCCGCCATGAGCTGAGCATACTCCCGCTTGCCGCCTACGCCGCCTGCGGAGGGATAGCCGCCCGCCACGATCTTGCCGAAAATCGTCAGATCCGGCACCACATCGAAGTAGCCCTGAGCGCCGGAGAGGGCTACTCGGAAGCCGGTGACCACCTCGTCGAAGATCATCAGCGCGCCGTACCGGTCACACAAAGACCGGACACCCTTGTTATATTCGTGTCCGATGGGGCGGGTGCCGCTCTCGGGGCCAACAGGCTCCACGATGACGGCTGCCGTGCCGCCCCGGAGCTTGTTGCGCCGGAGCATGCGCTCCAGCATATCGAGGTCGTTGGGGCGGACTTCGTCGGTGGCGGCGTAGGCGCCCTTGGGGATGCCGTGGGACTCCAGCAGGGCGCGGCTGCCGGGGATCTTTAGGCCGTAGACCATCTGGTCAGACCAGCCGTGATACGCGCCGCCGATCTTAATGATGCGCTTTTTCCCCGTGGCGATGCGGGCGATGCGCAGGGAGGCCATCACCGCCTCGGTGCCGGAGCCAAGCATGCGGAACATCTCCACATTGGGCATGTGGCGGTTGATCTCCCGCGCAATCAGCATTTCCGACTCGTGGAGCAGACCCGTAACGGGGCCACACTCGTTGAGCAGCTGAAACACCTTTTCCCGTATGACCGGATAGTTGCTGCCCAGGATGGTGGGGCCGCCGGCCTGCAGGAAGTCGATGTACTTGTTGCCGTCCTTGTCGTAGAGGTAAGCTCCCTCGGCTTTGGCCATGCACATGGGAAACGGCTTGTTGAAGGCCAGATTGTGCTGGACGCCGCCGGGGATATACTTCTGCGACTCCTCATATACGGCGCGGGACTGGGTGCACTTCTCGTCATAATACTTCAGAATTACATTGTTATAGTAGTCGTCCGTCACCTCCCAAATGGGCTGGTCGGTGAGTGCCTTGAGCTGGGCGTTAATCTTTTGGGGATCGTCCCATCTGCTGATGCCGCAATTATTCATGCTGCTGCTCCTTTCCTTGCTTCTTCTTTGCAATGTCGTTGGTATCCTTACTGTTGCGGTAAACTACGAAATTATCCCACAGGTACTCCAGAGACAGGTTCAGAGCCATGTTGATGGCCAGAACGGCGTACTCGTTCCAGCCGTGAGTGTCCGCCAGAAAATGCTCATTCCAAATGGTGAACGGCGCGAAGGGCACGTAGAACAGAAACACCAACAGCATGGCGCGGGGGACATTGGCTGCGCTCTGGAAGGTAAACTTGCGGTTAAAGGTGAAGTTCCAGAGCACGCTCAAAACCAGAGCAATGGCGTAGCAGAGCCAGTGGGCGGGGATCTTCAGGATCTCTTCGCAGAGGATCATGGCCAGTGTCTCAATAATGCCTGCCGAGGCGGAAAAAAGCACGAATTTAATGACCCGAGCGGTCTCTTTCTTTTTCTCCGTTTGCATAGTCAGCCCTTCCTTTTCGCATATTTTTTTTGATAGATCAGGTGCATCAGCGCTGCATCCAACCTGCTGAGATGTACTTTGACCCCCAGACCCGCGGCGTGCAGGGCGCAGAGGGCGGATTTCTCCGTCAGCAGGCGCAAGGCCTCTCGGTCGTCGGGATCTGCGGCTCGGATAATGGCACCCACGCCCCGAACGAATACTGCATCCTGCTTGGAAAGAGTCCTCAGAATTGCCGTCGCCGATGGCTCTGCCCGGGGGATTCGGGGACCCAGCATCTGCGCCATGTCGTCCAGCTGCGCGCGGAGGGTTTCCCCTCTGTCCGCCCACAGCAGGCTGCAGCTGCCGCCGGAAATTTCCGCATCGGGGATCTCCCGCTGCACAGCGGCAAGAAGGGCTTGAGTCTCCTCCTCCGGCAGATGTCGGGGCTCGGTTCGGGGCAGGCGCAGATTCCGGCGGCAAATGTCCTCCAGAAGCTTGGCTCGGTTCATGGCCTGAGCCTGATCCTCGCCGCAGATGACCACGCCGTGGCCGGCCATGAGCACCGTGTGCGCTCCGGTGGCCAGAGCGGCGGAAACAGCTTTTTGCAGCTTTTTTGTGCCGGGGAGACCGTAGGCGGCCTTGGCCAGACCGCCCAGGGCGGCTTGCTCATCCTGCGTAATATCCATGGTGTCAAAGCCCGCCAGCCCCAGTGCCGAGGCGCAGTTTTGGTGGGTATGGATGACGAAGTTTACTTCGGGGAAGACCTTATAGGCGGCTGCGTGGACGCCCCGCTCTCCGGAGGGCTTG
>OMQS01000105.1 GCA_900313295.1 uncultured Eubacteriales bacterium | reverse complement strand
TTGATGTATGTGAATGTCGGGCCTGTGCCCGTTATTCAGACAGTCGGAAAATATATACTTCGGCTGCCACATATTAAAAGGAGGAAAACCTGAATGAAAAAGTTCCTGGCACTGCTTCTCGCCCTGGTTATGGCTCTGAGCCTGTTCGCCTGCGGCAAGAAGGACGATGACGCTGACAAGGCCAAGGTCAAGGTCGGCTTCATCACCCTGCACGACGAAAACTCCACCTACGACAAGAACTTCATCAATGGCGCCAAGGAGGCCATCAAGAATCTCGGTCTGACCGATGCTGACTACATCCTGAAGACCAATATTCCTGAGGGTCAGGAGTGCTATGAGACCGCTTGCGATCTGGCTGAGCAGGGCTGCAACATCATCTTTGCCGACAGCTTCGGTCACGAGGGCTTCATGATCGACGCCGCCAAGAAGTATCCCAACGTCCAGTTCTGCCACTCCACCGGTACCCGCGCTCACACCGAGGGTCTGAAGAACTATCACAACGCTTTCGCTTCCATCTATGAAGGCCGTTTCCTGGCCGGTATCGCTGCCGGTCTGAAGCTGAACGAGATGATCGATGCCGGTCAGTTCACCAAGGAAGAGGCCAAGATGGGCTACGTTGGTGCTTTCACCTATGCGGAAGTTATCTCCGGTTACACCTCCTTCTATCTGGGCGCCAAGTCCGTCTGCCCCACCGTCACCATGGACGTGACCTTCACCGGCAGCTGGTATGACGAGGCTCTGGAGAAGGAAGGCGCTCAGAAGCTGATCGCCGGCGGCTGCAAGCTCATCAGCCAGCACGCTGACTCCTTCGGCGCTCCCACCGCTTGCGAGAACGCCAAGGTCCCCAACGTTTCCTACAACGGCTCCACCAAGTCCGCCGGCCCCAACACCTACATCATCTCCTCCCGCATCAACTGGGCTCCCTACTATGAGTATGCCATCAAGGCTGTCATGGACGGTACCGAGATCAAGACCGACTGGACCGGCGACCTGAGCACCGGCTCCGTGGTTCTGGAAGAGATCAATGACGCTGTTGCCGCCAAGGGCACTGCCGAGGCTATTGCGGACGCCAAGGCCAAGCTGGAGAAGGGCGAGATCCATGTGTTCGATTGCGCCAACTTCACCGTTAAGGGTGAGCATCTGACCAGCTACAAGGCTGACGTGGATACCGACGCTGCTTACACCGCCGACACCGAGGTCATCAAGGACGGTTACTTCGCTGAGTCCGAGTTCCGTTCCGCTCCTTACTTCGATCTGGCTATCGACGGCATCACCCGTCTGGATGAGAACTTCGGCGGCTAAGTTTTTACTTACCGCATAAAAAATGGACTGCTTCGGCAGTCCATTTTTTTCTCCTAAAAATTCAATTATTTCCTTCCTTTTTCTCCTATTGCTGTGCCCTTTGGTAATTCTCACAAAGGAACTTTGCCGTTCTTGTGTAACCTTCCGTTTTTTTTGGATACCTAACATTTTTTTTGCAAATTCCGATTTACAATCCTCGACATGTATGGTAAAATAAATTATATTGAATTAACCCCTCCGGCGTTTTACGAGGTGTTGCAGCCAACTGCGCCGAAAGAAAGGATGACAGCCTTGGAAAAAAAATGCGCAATCAGAATGGAGAACATCACCAAGCGCTTCGGCAGCAAGGTCATCGCAAACAAAAATGTGAACCTTGACCTGTACGAGGGTGAGATCCTGTCTCTGCTGGGTGAAAACGGCAGCGGCAAGACTACGCTGATGAACATGCTCTCCGGCATCTACTTCCCTGATGAGGGACAGATCTACATTCACGACAAGCCCGTGACCATTGCCTCTCCCAAGGACGCTTTCGACCTTGGCATCGGTATGATCCACCAGCATTTAAAGCTGGTCGATCTGTTCACCGCTACCGAGAACATCATCCTCGGTCTGGAGGGTAAGCTGGATCTGAACAATGCCCGCCAAAAGGTCAAAGACATCTGCGAAAAGTATGGCTTTGACATTGATCCCGACATGAAGATCTACGATATGTCCGTTTCTCAGAAGCAGACCGTGGAGATCGTGAAGGTTCTGTATCGCGGCGCAGACATCCTGATCCTGGACGAGCCCACCGCCGTGCTGACGCCGCAGGAGACCGACAAGCTCTTTGCCGTCATGCGCAACATGAAGAACGACGGCAAATCCCTCATCATCATCACCCACAAGCTCCACGAGGTGCTGGACGTTTCCGACCGCGTGGCCGTGCTGCGCAAGGGCGAGTACATAGGTGACGTGATGACCAAGGACGCCGACCAGCAGTCCCTCACGGACATGATGGTGGGTCACAGCGTCACGCTGAACATCAACCGCCCCGATCCGGTAAACGTCACCCCCCGCCTGGAGGTGAAGGATCTAACCGTGTTCGACGAGCTGGGCGTGAAGCGTCTGGACAATGTCAGCTTCACCATGAACGCCGGCGAGGTGCTGGGCATTGCGGGCATCGCCGGTTCCGGCCAGCGCGAGCTGCTGGAGTCCATTGCGGGTCTGTATCCCATCAAATCCGGCAGCGTCATCTACCACGATCCTGAGACCGGCGAGGAAAAGAATCTGGTCGGTCTGGATCCCATGGACATCCGCAAGAGCGGCATCGCCATGAGCTTCGTGCCCGAGGATCGTCTGGGCATGGGTCTGGTCGGCTCCATGGGCATGACCGGCAACATGATGCTCCGTTCCTGGCGCAAGGGTAAGGGCGCTTTCCTTAACCGCAAGGATCCCGAGGCGCTGGCGCAGCGCATCTGGCAGGAGCTGGAGGTCGTCACCCCCAGCACCAGCTTCCCTGTTCGCCGCATGTCCGGCGGTAACGTGCAGAAGGTTCTGGTGGGTCGCGAGATCGCCCAGCAGCCCGCTGTGCTGATGACCGCCTACGCCGTCCGCGGTCTGGACATCAATACATCTTATACCATTTACAATCTGCTCACCGAGCAGAAAATGCGGGGTGTCGCCGTTGTGTATGTCGGCGAAGATCTGGACGTTCTGCTGGAGCTGTGCGATCGGATCGTCGTTCTCTGCGGCGGTCAGGTTTCCGGCGTTGTGGACGCCCGCAAGACCGACAAGCGCGAAGTGGGCGCTCTGATGACCCGCGTGGAAGGAGGCAAGGTCGATGCGTAAGAAACAGTCACTGTTCCATATTTCCAAGCGTGATACGCTGCCTCTGTCCAAGGCTTTGCTCATCCGCGGCGGCATTCTTCTGCTGGCTTTGGTTTTCTGCGGTTTGATCACCACGATCCTCACCGGCAAAAACCCCATTGATGTGTACGCCACCATCCTCTCCGGTGCATTCGGAACCTCCCGCCGCATCGGCGTAACCTTCCGTAATGTGGCTGTTCTGCTGGGTCTTTCTCTGGCCGTTACCCCTGCCTTCAAGATGCGCTTTTGGAACATCGGCGCCGAGGGTCAGACGATGATCGGCTGCCTGGCCACCACCACCTGCATGATCCTGCTGGGCGACAAGGTATCCACGCCCGTGCTGATCGTTATCTCTCTGGCGGCTTCTATCGTGGCCGGCGCCATCTGGGGCTTCCTGCCCGCCTTCTTCAAGGCCAAGTGGAACACCAACGAGACCCTGTTCACCCTGATGATGAACTACGTTGCCATGCAGCTTGCCTCCTATTTCATCATCATCTGGGAAGTGCCTAAGGGCGCAGGTAAGATTGGTATTATCAATCAGGATAGCCACGCCGGCTGGCTGCCCACAGTGGGTAATGAGTATCTTCTGCCCATTTTGATCGTGGCTCTTATGACCGGATTTATGTTCATCTATCTGCAGTACAGCAAGCACGGCTATGAGATCGCCGTGGTGGGTGAGAGCCAGCGCACCGCCAGCTATGCCGGCATCAAGGTGGATCGGGTCATCATCCGCACCATGATCCTCTCCGGCTCCCTGTGCGCCATGATGGGCTTCCTCATGACCTCCGGTATCGACCACACCCTCACCACCACCATCGTGGACAGCCGCGGTTTCACCGCCGTCATGGTTTCCTGGATGTCTAAGTTCAATCCCTTTATCATGATCGCTGCCTCTCTGCTGCTGGTGACCATGGATCGAGGCGCCAGCGAGGTATCCAGCACTCTGGGGCTGAACCATTCCTTCGCTGACATTCTGACCGGTATCATCCTGTTCTTCATCATTGCTACCGAGTTCTTCATCACCTACAAAGTCACTCTGCGTAAGAGCAGCAAGAAGGAGGCGTAACGGATGGGCTTTGATTTTATTTCTTTCTTCCCTCGTGCCGTGATTCAGGGCATCCCTCTGCTGTTCGGCAGCACCGGCGAGATCCTCACTGAAAAATCCGGCAACCTGAATCTGGGTATTCCCGGCATCATGTATGTGGGCGGCATCAGCGGCGTTATCGGCGCATTCTTCTATGAGCGGGCTGCAGGCGGCACACTGAACCCCGTCCTTGCAATCCTGATCCCCATTCTCAGCTCCCTGCTGGGTTCCCTGCTGATGGGTCTTCTGTACTGCTTCCTGACCGTGACGCTGCGCGCCAACCAGAACGTTACCGGTCTGGCCATGACCACCTTCGGCGTGGGCATCGGCAACTTCTTCGGCGGCTCGCTGGTCAAGCTGACGAACAGCGATGTCCCCTCCATTGCCCTGACCAATACCAGTAACTTCTTCAAGACCTCGATGCCCGGCGCCACCACCACCGGTTGGTTCGGCGAGATGTTCCTGTCCTACGGCTTTTTGGCCTATATGGCTGTCATCATTGCACTGGGTGCTTCCTATTTCCTGAACCACACTCGTTCCGGCCTGCATCTGCGTGCCGTGGGTGAGAGCGCTTCCACCGCCGACGCCGCCGGCATCAACGTCACTAAGTACAAATACATGGCCACCTGCATTGGTTCCATGATCGCCGGTCTCGGCGGCCTGTACTACGTTATGGACTACGCCAACGGCGTTTGGTCCAACAACGCCTTCGGCGACCGCGGCTGGCTGGCCATCGCTCTGGTCATCTTCACCATCTGGCGTCCCAACGTCAGCATCCTGGCCTCCATCCTGTTCGGCGGCCTGTATATCCTGAACATCTATCTGCCCACCCCCGGCGGCCAGATGGCTATCAAGGAGCTGTACAAGATGCTGCCCTACGTCATCACTCTGGTGGTGCTGATCGTTGTGTCCCTGCGTAAGAAACGCGAGGATCAGCCCCCTGCGTCCCTCGGTCTCTCCTACTTCCGCGAGGAACGCTGACCCTGTTATAAAAAGAGTAGGCCCGTCTTGGGCCTGCTCTTTTTTCTATGAATTAAAGGAGGATAATCCATGTCTACCCTGCTTATCAAGAACATTTCCCAGCTCGTCACCTGTGACGACAATGACCGCGTGCTGAACAACGTGGATGTGCTGTGCAAGGACGGCTTTATTGAGCAGATCGGCGCCGGCCTGGACGCCGCAGCCGACCGGATCATTGACGGCAGCCACATGCTGTGCTACCCCGGCCTTGTGAATACGCACCACCATCTGTATCAGGTCTTCTCCCGCAATCTGGCCAAGGTGCAGAATATGGAGCTGTTTGACTGGCTGAAAACTCTGTACGAGATCTGGAAGAATCTGGACAGCGAAGTGATCCGCCTCTCCTCCCTCACGGGTATGGGCGAGCTGATGAAGCACGGCTGCACCACCTGCTTTGACCACCACTACGTCTTCCCCGCCCACGCCGGCGACCTGCTGGGCACCCAGTTTGCCGCCGCTGACGAGCTGGGCATCCGGATGTACTGCAGCCGCGGCAGCATGGATCTGAGTGTAAAGGACGGCGGCCTGCCCCCTGACAGCGTGGTGCAGACCGTGGACGAGATCATGAAGGACTCCGCTCGGGTCATCGAGCAGTACCACGACACCTCATACGGCGCCATGCATCGGGTGGCGCTGGCGCCCTGCTCCCCCTTCTCCGTGTCCGCCGACCTGCTGCGGGAAAGTGCCATCCTGGCTCGCCAGTACGGCGTGCGCCTGCACACGCACCTGTGCGAAACCAAGGACGAGGAGAACTTCATGCTGCAGCGCGAGGGCGTGCGGCCTCTGGAATATATGGAGCGTCTGGGCTGGATCGGCAGCGACGTTTGGTATGCCCACGGCATCCACTTCAACGACGAAGAGCTGCGCGTCCTGGCCAAGACCGGCACCGGCGTGGCGCACTGCCCCATCAGCAATATGAAGCTCTCCTCCGGCATCGCCCGCATCCCCGAGATGCTGAAGCTGGGCGTTCCCGTTGGTCTGGCCGTGGACGGCAGCGCCTCCAACGACGGCTCCAGCCTCATGGAAGAGCTGCGCGTGGCCTTCCTGCTGCACCGCCTGAACTCCAGCCGCGAAGCCCCCACCGGCTACGACATTCTCAAGATGGCCACCCGCGGCAGCGCTCGTCTGCTGGGTCGTGACGACATCGGCCAGCTGTCCGTCGGCAAGTGCGCCGACCTGTTTATGATCGACAGCCGCCGTCTGGAGCTGGTTGGCTCCTGCTACGATCCCAAGTCTGTGCTGGGCACCGTGGGCGTTCGCGGCCCCGTGGACTACACGGTGGTAAACGGCAAGGTCACCGTCGAGGCCGGAAAGCTGGTCACCATCGACGAAGAAAAGGTCGCCTTCGAGGCCAACAAGAAGTGCGACGCCTACCTTTCTCTGTGACACAAGTAAAAACGGAGAGGCTATGCCTCTCCGTTTTTTAATTTTCGTCGAGCATCTCGTCCACTTGGCTGCGATTGGCCTCATACCAATTCCGATACTCCTGCATATCCTTGGCAAACAGATCCTTGCTGGTGGGGGGCGTATATGTAATGGCGTTGGCTCCGGCTCTGATGGCCGCCAGGATCGTTTCGTCCGTAGGCCCTCCGGTGGCAATGATGGGCAGCTCCGGATACTTGGCTCGGATCTCCGCCACGATCTCCGGCGTGCGGGCAGCGCCGGACACATTTACAATGTCCACGCCGGCCGCCAGCCGCTTCTCCAGATCCACATGCTCCGACACCACCGTGAAGATCAGCGGGATCTCCACCATGGCCTTAATGTCCTGAATCGCGTCGTTTGTTATCATCGCATTGCACACCACGCCGAAAGCGCCCAGCTGCTCCGCCGCAGCCGCCATATTCACCGAACGCTGGCCGTTGGTATAGCCGCCGCCTACGCCTGCAAACACCGGCACATCGGAAACGCTGATGATCGCTTGCGTTATGCTGGGTTGAGGTGTAAAATTATAAACGGCAATGACCGCATCGGCGTTGATGTTTTTGATGATGGCCACGTCCGTGGAGAAGACCAGGGATTTGATGCGCCGCCCAAAAACCCGAATGCCGCTGCACTCGCTGATGCACCTGGGAACCTCCAAGGCATGCTTGCGCAGCTCCCCTTCGTAGGTGGGGACAAATTTTTCTTTCACAACCTCTCCTTCCTCCAATCTAATCCTGTAATAACTTATGTAAACTAATTTTATCATAAGTTGCATTTTCTTGCAAGATTATTTTGTCGAAGAAGAAATTCTTTTCATTTTGTTAACAATTATAAATATTTCGCAAGTATTTTTTTGCAGCATTAACCTGTCAGATTTTTACAAGTTCGTAATCCCGCGTGCCCAGCCCCAGCTTCTCGGCGTGCTCCAGGCAGCTCTTCCAGTCGGTGTCCGGATGGATACGGTGGAAATGGTCATGGTCATGGCAGTCCCCATCATCGGCAGCGGTGCCCCGCACCGGAGTCTGGGCGTTCACCGCATCCACGCAAGCCATGTCCAGAGCCACCGGATCGAAGGAGGCGAACATGCCCACATTGGGCACGATGGCCGCGTCGTTTTCCGCGCGGCAGTCGCAGTTGGGGGACACATCAATGACCAGCGCAATGTGGAAACAAGGGCGGCCGTCCACCACGGCCTTGGCGTATTCCGCCATTTTCCGGCTCAGGTTGGTGTGGGACTCGTCACAGTTCACCGTGATGGCGTTGCGGGCGCAGACGACGATACAGCGGCCGCAGCCCACGCATTTGCTGTGGTCAATGGATGCCTTTCTGTTCTCCACGGTGATGGCGCTGTGGGCGCAGATCTTGGTGCACACCTTGCAGCCCACGCAGTGCTCCTGCTCCACATGGGGCTTTCCGGCGTTGTGCTGCTCCATTTTGCCGGCGCGGCTGCCGCAGCCCATGCCGATGTTCTTGATGGCGCCGCCAAAGCCGGCGGACTCGTGCCCCTTGAAATGGGTCAGGGAAATGAACACATCGGCGTCCATAATGGCTCGGCCGATCTTGGCTTTCTTCACATATTCGCCGCCCGCAACGGGCAGCTCCACCTCGTCATTGCCCTTGAGGCCGTCGGCGATGATGACCTGACAGCCGGTGGTCATGGGGTTAAAGCCATTGAGGCAGGCTGTGTCCAGATGATCCAGCCCGTTCTTGCGGCCGCCCACATACAGGGTGTTGCAGTCCGTCAGGAAGGGCTTGCCGCCCCGCTCCTTCACAAAATCGGCCACGGTTTTCGCCCAGTTGGGCCGCAGGAACGCCAGATTGCCCGGCTCGCCAAAATGCATCTTGATGGCCACAAACTTATTCTCAAAGTCGATCTCACCCATGCCCGACGTTTTCATCAGGCGATAGAGCTTTTGCTGCAGATTTTCACGGAAATCCGCCCGAAGGTCTGCCCAGTAAACTTTAGATGTCATAAGCTCCGCTCCTCTTCTTTAGTATTTTATTATTTTACCACACTTTTTTTGATTACGCTACCCCACAAGGAGGATTTGCAAAATGAGGATACTGACCCACACTGTCACGGAGCAGGAGGACGGCATGCCTGTGAAAAAGCTGCTGCGACAGCACTTCGGCCTGTCCTCCTCCCTTCTCAAGGCCATCAAATGGCGTCCGGACGGCATAACCCTCAACGGCATGGCCGTCACCGTGGCCGCTCCGTGCCGCACCGGCGACATTCTGGCTGCGGATGTGTCCGATCCCCCCAGCCACAATCCCCATCTGCATCCGGTGGATTTCCCGCTTTCTATCTTATGGGAGGACGAGGATCTGCTGATCCTCAATAAGCCCGCCGGCATCACGGTGCACTGTGCCGCTCTGACGCAGGAGCCTGTGACCGTGGCCGGTGCCGTGGCACATTACCTACACAGCGACCAATACCACGGCGTGAATCGGCTGGATCGGGGCACCACCGGCGTCATGGTGGTGGCAAAAACGGGATACATCCATGCGCGCTGCATGGCGCTGCTGCACTCGGGCGACTTTTACCGAGAGTATCGGGGCATCTGCCTGGGCACGCCAGAGCCACCCGTGGGGCGCATCGACCTGCCCATCGACCGCGAAAATGCCTCCCTTCTCAAGCGCCGCATTGACCCAAACGGTGCCCCCGCCCACACGGAGTACGAGGTGCTGGCAAGCAAAAATCAGCTCTCCCTCCTGCGCCTCATCCCCCAGACCGGCCGCACACATCAGCTCCGGCTCCACATGGCGGCCATCGGGTACCCTCTGGCCGGCGACTGGCTCTACGGAACGGAGGACAAGTCCCTGATCGCCCGTCCGGCGCTGCATTCCTACGCCGTACATCTGCGGCACCCCGTCACCGGCGAGGTGCTGGACGTCGCCGCCCCCATGCCGGAGGACATGCTCCGGCTGCTGGAATAGACGCAAAAGACGCACAGGCGACCTGCCCGTGCGTCTTATATTCTCACGTTTTGCGGCTCTTTTTATCCACGTCAATGGCCTGATACAGCGCCTGCAGCGCGTCATGCAGGGTGCCCACCTGCTGCATGAGTCCCAGCGCCACAGCATCCTCCCCATAGAGCACGCTGCCCACATCGTTGGCCATTTCGTCCGTGCGCAGCATCAGCTCCCGAAAAGTTTCGGCTCGGATCTGCGAGTGCGCCGCCACGAAACGGACGATGCTCTCCTGGAGCTTATCAAAGTAGCGATAGGTCTGGGGCGCAGCGATCATGGTGCCGCTCATGCGCACCGGATGCACCGTCATGGACGCCGAAGGCGCGATCATATTGATCCTTCCCGAAACCGCCAGCGGAATGCCGATGGAGTGCCCGCCGCCCAGCACCAGCGTGGCCGTGGGCTTGGTCATGCCGGCGATCATCTCCGCCAGCGCGAGCCCCGCCTCCACGTCGCCGCCCACGGTGTTCAGCAGGATCAGCACGCCGTCCACTTCGTCCGACTCCTCCAGCGAAGCCAGCAGCGGCAAAAGATGCTCATATTTCGTGGTCTTTGCGTTGTCCGGCGCGTTGGTGTGCCCCTCGATCTGGCCGATGATGGTGAGGCAGTGGATGGTGCCATGACGGTTCGTCACCACCGAGGAGCCAAGCTCAATGAGCTTATCCGTCTTCTGGTCGGGCTTTTGCTCTTTGTCCTTTTCCATGTCGGGCGCATTCTGCTGCGTCATAACGACCCCCTCCTTTTCTGGAGGGTAGGATGCCCGCCGCGGCCGAAATTATACGCCGCAGGGCTTCTTTTCCAAAACGGACGGCGTATCCATGATCTCGATCCCCCGCCGCATGGCGTAGGCCATGGTCTGCTGCGTGCCGCCGGTCAGGCCGTCGTGCACGGCAATGAGCAGCGCGGCGTGATCCACCAGATAGCGGTTGCGCCGATACATGCAGCCCGCGGAATACGTCTCCTGCAGGGTGGTTTTATAATTGCAGCAGGACAGAAGCCGGCGATACCGCTCCCGATCCTCCTCGCTCCACCGGTCGGTCTGCCCCGCATAGGGGATCACCGCCTCCAGCGACACCTCCTCATGGCGCTTGCGCAGCTCCAGCACCGCCTCGCAGAACCAGAAATCGCATCCCCGCGCCATGCCGCAGAGAAAATGCCGAAATCCCTGCTCGTACGCCGCCAGTACAGCCGCCAGCAGCCATTTCTTCAGCTCCCCGCAGCGCATATCCGCTTCGGTGTCCCCCCAAGGCAGCTTCTCCGGCCGATGCCCCGTAAAACTGCAGCTCACCTGTCTGGCTCGCATGACTATCACTTCCCTTGCCTTTATAATAGAACACTTATTCTATTTTGTAAAGTGGAATTTTGAAATTTTATTTTGTTTGATATTTGGTTATTTTCTGTAAAAAATTGGGCTTGCATTTTTAGCGGCAGCGGTTTATACTATGTGCAGAGAACAAACGAATATTTGTCTTCGAGGCGGGGTGCGATTCCCCACCGGCAGTAGAGTCTGCAAGCGGCCGCGGCTGCACGAACCGGTGCGATTCCGGTACCGACAGTATAGTCTGGATGAGAGAAGGCGTGTACGGCATATTTTGTTATGCTCTTTTTAATGCGTGCACCTTGGAAGACAGTTTCCGAGTGTTCCACACATTGAAAGGAGTATTTTTTATGACTCAAAAGCAAAAGACCCATCATCTGGCCGTGGCCGCCATGCTGTCGGCTGTGGCAGCCGTGCTGCAATTCGTGGAGTTTTCTATCCCCATCATGCCCTCCTTCATCAAGCTGGACATTTCCGACCTGCCCGCCCTGCTGGGCACCTTCTCCTTAGGCCCCGTGTACGGCGTGGCCATCCAGCTGGTAAAAAATCTGCTGCACCTGCCCTTCGGCAGCAGCGCCGGCGTGGGCGAGCTGTCCAACTTCATTCTGGGCGCGATATTCGTGTTCGCCGCCGGCATGGTATACAAACGCAAAAAGAGCCGCAAAAGTGCGCTAACCGGCTCCGTCATCGGCGCGGTGGCCATGGCGCTGGTGAGCCTGGTCACCAACTATTTCATCGTTTACCCCGCCTATGTGGTGCTGTTCCACATGCCCCTGGAGGAGATCATAAGCGCGTATAACAAAATTCTGGAGGGCGTAGCCAACGTCCCCACGTCAAACGCGCTGTTTAACTGCCTGCTGGTGTTCAATGTGCCCTTCACTCTGGCCAAGGGTCTTTTAGACACAGCCCTGTGCTTCCTTATTTATAAGCCCCTGTCGCCGCTGCTGCACCGCTGACAAAAAAACTTCCGACCACATCGGGTCGGAAGTTTTTTTGCTATATTCAGCTATCCACGGCGGCCGCCTGACGCACCTCCTGCGCCTGCGCCGCCTGCCGGTTGACCTCCTCGGGGTCGCGGAAGGTAGGCACGGTCTTGCGGATGACGTCCAGCACAGCGGACTGCTCCTCGGTTTCGATGGCTGCCCGCACCAGCGCCAGCTTTTCCTCCACCTCCTGGCGGGACAGCTTTTTATCCCGCTCGATGAAGATCATGTCGTTGTCGGTCTTGTCCAGCTCCTCCGTCTTCATCAGCAGTTCCTCGTAGAGCTTTTCGCCGGGGCGCAGACCGATCTCCACAATGTCGATGTCCTTGTAGGGCGTGAAACCCGACAGGCGGATCATATTTTCCGCCAGATCAAGGATCTTCACAGGCTTGCCCATGTCCAGCACATACAGTTCCCCGTTGTGCGCCATGGCGCAGGTGACCATCACCAGCTGCACGGCCTCTGGAATGGTCATAAAGTAGCGGATGATGCGCTTGTCCGTCAGCGTAACGGGGCCGCCGGCCTCGATCTGCCGCTTAAACAGCGGGATCACCGAGCCGTTGCTGCCCAGTACATTGCCGAAGCGCACCGCCGTAAACTCCGTCTTGCTGCCCTCCCGACACTGGATCACCATTTCGCACAGGCGCTTGCTGGCGCCCATAACGTTGGTGGGGTTCACAGCCTTGTCCGTGGAAATGAGCAGGAATTTCTCCACGCCATACTTCTCCGCCATTTCCGCCACGTTGTATGTACCCAGCACATTGTTTTTCAGCGCTTCCACGCCGGAATGCTCCATCAGCGGCACATGCTTGTGCGCGGCGGCGTGAAACACGATGTTCGGCCGCAGGTCGCGGAAAATGTGATCCAGCCGATCCACATCCCGAACGGAGGCAATGATGACCTCCAGGTTCAGCTTTTCGCCATATTTGCGGATCAGCTCCTGCTGCACGTCGTAGGCGTTGTTTTCGTAAATATCCAAAATGGCCAGCTTTTTCGGGTGCAAGGCTGCGATCTGCCGGCACAGCTCCGAGCCGATAGAGCCGCCGCCGCCGGTGACCAGCACAGTCTTCCCCTCGTAAAACGCTCGGGTCTGGGGATTCTCCACCTCGATGGCGTCGCGGAACAGCAGATCCTCGATGCGGAAGTCCCGCAGCTTGCGCTGCTTGGTGGGCGCGTTGTCCTCCGTTCCGGAGGGGTAGTCGTAAATCTTCACGGTGCAGCCGGAATTGCGATAGCGCTCATACAGCTTCTGCTTGCGCTCCACCGTCAGATCCGGCAGGGCAATAATGATCTCCCGCACTTTCATCTTTTTCAAAAGATTCATGGTGCTGTCGCCCTCGGGATAGATGGGCACGCCGTTCACCGTCTGGCCGACCTTCTGGGGGTCGGTGTCTATGAAGCACACCGGCACATACCGCGCCCGCGGATTGCGGAAAAACTCGTCTGCCAGCGTAGCGCCCACATTGCCGGCGCCCACAATGGCTACCTCCACCTTATACAGCTGGTTCAGGGAGTTCCCCTCCAGCGTATTGTCGGTGTTCTTGTTGCGGTGCGCATAGAGGAGCTGGTAGCAGTAGCGGGACAGCAGCGTCACCAGCAAAATAGCCATAGCCACGATCATGTGCACGCCGATGCCCAGATTCACCGCAAAGCAGAAGCGCCCGATCAGCATCAGAACAAAATTGGAAACAAAATCCGAAACCATGATGGTCAGGTAGGTCTGGATGTTGGCATAGCGCCAGATGTTCCGATACACGCCGAAAGCGATACGCCCCGCCATGATCGTCCCCACCAGCGCCAGCAAGCGGGTCAGGTCAATCTCGCCGTTGAGCACGATAGAGCGGAGCTTCAGGAGCTTCACCAGGTAGGTCATATAGTATACGCAAACGATGATGGCTATATCCACCAGCACCAGCTCTATTTTTCTTCTACTTAATTTCATGACAGATCCATTCCTTTGCATTGCCAGAGGAGCTTCTCTCCCTTGTAATCCAGCCCATGGGCTGCAAGTCTTTTTATTATAGCACATCCATGCGGCTTTGTCACCATATCTTTCTGCTTATTCATACTTTATTTATATCACCAATAGTCGCCAACGATTTTTGACGCGGGGCAGATGCATTGCCGGCCGTCACTTATGCAACCATTGGCGCAGCTGCTCCCACAGCTCCACGCAGCGGAACTTGATCTGATACCCCTCGTCTTCCTCCTGCATCAGGGACATATCCTCCTGCTCCATGCCGCAGGCAATGCCCGTCTGCGCAACGTCCGAGGCCGCCGTCATGCAAAGCGGCGGGTACACCACGCACCACCAGTTCTGCCCCTCGGCCTCCCCGATGAGCACCCGCAGCGCCATGTACTCCCCCGCCGGCAGGCGGAACCCGTCGTAGGCCTTCAGAGGGAACTCTGCCGGCTCCAGCCTGGCCTCCACGGAGTCTGCGCAGCCGCTTTCCAGCAGCGTGTCCTCGGCCATGCGCTCTATCTCCGGCAGGGACGCACGCAGGGCTTCGTTGGCCGCCTCGCGGCTTTCGGCGCTGCGCATGGTCTGCTCCGTGAAGTCCAGCACCTTGTCCCGCACCTGCAGCTTCAGCGCCTGATCCCGTTCGCTGTCGGAATTGGCCACCACATGCAGCCGGATCATCTTCTGCTGCAGGTCGTCCTGCCTGCGCAGCGCCGCCGCCCCGGTGAGCAGGCATACCGCCAGCAGCACCAGCAGCGCGACCTCCAGCTCGTTCCATTTGCTTTTTTTCATAAAAACACCGTCCTATGTAGATTTTTCTACAGTATGGACGGTGTTTTCGGTTTTTAAACCCGCTCGGCAAACCACGTCTGCGGATACACCTTTTGCAGCGCCGCCGCAGCCGCTCTCGCCTGCTCCTCCTCGGTGAACAGGCCGTATACCGCCGAGCCGGAGCCGCTCATGCAGGCGTTGCGGGCACCCAGATCCAGGAGCTTATTTTTGATGGTAAAGATCTCGCTGTCCGGCTCCAGCACGCCCTCAAAGCGGTTGCCCAGCCGGTCGCTGATCTCCAGCATGTCCTGATACTCCAGCGCCTTGATAAGCCCCAGCGTGTCGATGGCGCAGGCGGGCTTCTTCTCGTCCAGCTTTGCATACATCTCCGCCGTGGAGAAGGACACCTCCGGCTTGCAGATGACGAACCAGCACAGGGGCAGCTTGGGCAGCTTCAGAAGCTGCTCCCCCTTGCCCCGCACCATGGCGGTGACGCTGCGCACGCAGAAGGGCACGTCGCTGCCCAGGTCGATGGCCATGCGCTCCAGCTCTTTTATCATCATCTCCGGCCGGTACAGCTTGCGCAGGCCGCGCAAAACGGCCGCCGCATCGGCGCTGCCGCCGCCCAGCCCCGCCTGCATGGGGATGCGCTTTTTCAGGCTGATATGCAGCCCGTCGCAGAAAACACCCGTCTTCGCATAGAATAGCTGCGCCGCCCGAACGCACAGGTTCGTTTCGTCGCAAGGCAGGCCGCCGCAGTCGCAGTCCATCACGATGCCGCCGCCCACGCCGCTCTCCAGCGTGATCTCGTCATACAAGGCCGCGCAGGACATCACCGACTGCACCTCGTGGTAGCCGTCGCTGCGCTTTTCGCCCACCTCCAGCGTAAGATTCAGCTTGGCAGGCGCCAGTTCCGTCACTTTCATTTGAATTCCTCTTTTCCGCTTTTTCATAAAACAGAGCCGCCGGAAAAACCTCCCAGCGGCTCTATTTTAGCACAATGTATTCGGAAATGCCACGATTATTTTACGATCTTGCGGGCCTCGATGTAGTAGCGCTTATCCTGGGCGTGACCCATGGAGAAGGTCTTGCGGGGCAGCACGCCGTCGGCCATGACGGTCTTGAACAGCTGCTCCTTGCCCATGGCGGGCAGCTTGATG
>OMQS01000106.1 GCA_900313295.1 uncultured Eubacteriales bacterium | reverse complement strand
TTGTGTGGTAACTTCATTCTACCACGGGGAGAAAAATCACTATGGATTTTTTACTCAAGTGTCCAACTTGATTTTACAATCAACCTTCCTTTTTTCTTACGAAATTAATTGTCAAACTTTTTCCCTGCGTTTTTTCGCTTTTTTGATAAAAAAATCACATTACAAAAACTTTTTAGAATCAATTGACATTCGTTTTCGTTTGTGTCATTCTTATAATATAAGAACCCCGCATGCAAATTCATGTCAAGGAGTTGATTCCGTATGAGCAGGTTGGACATCAAATCTCCCAGCAGAGCCGAAACCGTGGTGGAGAACCTCTATCGGGATGTGGAGCGCCGCATCGCCGCCAGTCCCCCGGGTCTGTGCCCCGTGGACATGGCGCTGAGCTTTCTGCGGCTGTGCCACGCCCAGAGCTGCGGCAAGTGCGTGCCCTGCCGCATCGGTCTGGGGCAGCTCTCGCTGCTTCTGGAGCAGGTGCTCTCCGGCACCGCCACCATGAACACCCTCGTCACCATTGAAAAAACCGCGCGCACCATTGTGAACACCGCCGACTGCGCCATCGGGCGGGACGCTGCCCGTCTGGTGGTGGACGGTCTGGAGGGCTTCCGCGACGACTATGAGGAGCACATTCTGCACCAGCGCTGTCTGGCAGGACTGAAATACCCCGTGCCGTGTGTGGCTCTGTGCCCCGCCGGCGTGGACATCCCCGGCTACATGGCGCTGGTGGGCGAAGACCGCTGTGCCGACGCCGTGCGCCTGATCCGCAAGGACAACCCCTTCCCCGTCGCCTGCGCCTACATCTGCGAGCATCCCTGCGAGGCGCGCTGCCGCCGCAACATGATCGACGACGCCATCAACATCCGCGGTCTGAAGCGCTACGCCGTGGATCACGCCGGCGAGGTGCCTCAGCCGACGTGCGCGCCGGCCACCGGCAAGCGAGTGGCCATTGTGGGCGGCGGCCCCAGCGGCCTGAGCTGCGCCTACTATCTGGCGCTCATGGGGCACAAGGTCACCGTGTTTGAGGAGGCCAAGCAGCTGGGCGGCATGCTCCGCTACGGCATCCCCAACTACCGCTTCCCCCGCCATCTGCTGGACGCCGAGATCCAGTCCATCCTGTCCCTGGGCATCGAAGTACACACCGGCGTCACCGTGGGCAAGGACATCTGGATCGAGGATCTGCAAAAGCAGTATGACTGCCTGTATATCGCCATCGGCGCCCATCAGGACAAAAAGACCGGCATCCCCGGCGAGCACAGCAAAAACGTCATATCCGCCGTGGAGATGCTGCGGGACATCGGTGACGACATCATGCTCGACTTCACCGGCAAGAAGGTGGTGGTCATCGGCGGCGGCAACGTGGCCATGGACGTGACCCGCAGCTCCATTCGGCTGGGCGCCGAGAAGGTCACCTGCGTATATCGCCGCCGCATCGAGGACATGACCGCCCTGCCCGACGAGGTAACCGGCGCCATGGCCGAGGGCGCCGAGATCATGACGCTGGCAGCTCCCGTGCGCATTGAGGCGGACGAAGAGGGCGTGGCCAAAGCTCTGTGGGTGCAGCCCCAGCTCATCGGCGAGGCCGACAAGGCCGGACGTCCCCGTCCCCACGACGCCGCGCTGGACGAGGTGCGGCTGGAGGCGGACGTCATCGTGGTGGCCATCGGTCAGGGCGTTGAGATCAGCGGCTTTGACGCCGCCGGCGTGCCCATCAAGCGGGGCGCCTTTGTGGCCGGTCTTTCCGGTCAAGTGGGCGACATGGACAACGTATTTGCCGGAGGCGACTGCGTTACCGGCCCCGCCACCGCCATCCGCGCCATTGCCGCCGGCAAGGTGGCCGCCGCCAACATCGACGAGCATCTGGGCTATCACCACGAGATCACCGTGGACATTGACATCCCCAGTCCCAAGCTGAACAACCGCCCGCCTCACGGGCGCATCAACACCACCGAGCGGGAAGCCTGCCAGCGCAAGTGCGACTTTGAGGACATCGAGTGCGGCCTGACCCACGAGGGCGCCGTCACCGAGGCCTCCCGCTGCCTGCGGTGCGACCACTTCGGCTATGGCATCTTCAAAGGAGGTCGAGTTGACAAATGGTAAACCTCATCATTGACAAAAAGCCGGTCTCCGTGCCGGAGGGCACCACCATTCTGGAGGCCGCACGCTCCGTGAACATCGACATCCCCACCCTGTGCTATCTCAAGGGCATCAACGAGATCGCCGCCTGCCGGTTGTGCATGGTGGAGATCGAGGGCTTTCCCCGCCTGATCCCCTCGTGCGACAACGTGGTGGCCGAGGGCATGGTGGTACATACCAATTCCCCCCGCGCCAGAGAGGCGCGGCGGGTGAACCTGCGGCTGCTTCTGAGCCAGCACGACACCCACTGCACCAAGTGCACCCGCAGCGGCAACTGCAAGCTGCAAAAGCTCACCAACGACTATAACCTTCTGGGCGACCACTACATCAAGGATCTGAAGAAAACCGAGGACGACTTCTCCAACCCCGTGGTGCGCATTGAAAACCGCTGCGTGCGCTGTATGCGCTGCGTGCAGGTGTGCGACAAGATCCAGAGCATGAACATCTGGGATCTGATGGGTACCGGCTCCCACACCACCATCGGCGTTTCCGGCGTCCGCTCTCTGGGCGACTCCGACTGCACCTTCTGCGGCCAGTGCATCACCCACTGTCCCGTAGGCGCCCTGCAGGAGCGGGACGACACCGGCAAGGTCTTCGACGCTCTGGCCGACCCCAAGAAGATCACCGTGGTGCAGATTGCCCCCGCTGTGCGGGCGGCCTGGGCAGAATACTATCATCTGGATCCCAAATTTGCCACGGCGCAGCGCATGGTCACCGCCCTGAAGCAGATCGGCTTTGACTATGTGTTCGACACCGACTTTGCCGCCGACCTCACCATCATGGAGGAGGCCAGCGAATTCATCGACCGCTTCACCCATCGGGATCGGTACACCTGGCCCATGTTCACCTCCTGCTGCCCCGGCTGGGTGCGGTTCGTGAAGGGGCAGTTCCCCCGCTTCATCGGCAATCTCTCCACGGCCAAGAGCCCCCAGCAGATGTTCGGCGCCGTGGCCAAGAGCTATTTTGCCAGGAATTTGGGCGTGGATCCCCACGACATCTTCGTGGTGTCCGTCATGCCGTGCGTTTCTAAAAAGAGTGAGTGCGCCCTGCCCACCATGACCGACGCCTGCGGCGATCCGGACGTGGACGTGGTGCTCACCACCCGCGAAATGGTGCGCATGTTCCGCGGCGAGCAGATCGTGCCCGCCACGCTGGCGGAAACTCCCTTTGACAGCCCTCTGGGCACCGGCACCGGCGCCGCTGTTATTTTCGGCTCCACCGGCGGCGTCATGGAGGCCGCTCTGCGCACCGCCTTCCGCATGATCACCGGCGAAAATCCGGATCCCGACGCCTTCGCCGCCGTTGGCAGCATGGAGGGCTGGAAGGAAGCGCGCTTCGACATCCCCGGCGCCGGCACCGTGCGCGTTGCGGTGGTCAACGGCCTGGGGAACACGCGGCGGCTCATGCGGGCGCTGGAAAAGGGCGAGGTGTCCTATGACTTTGTGGAGGTCATGGCCTGCCCCGGCGGCTGCGCAGGCGGCGGCGGGCAGCCCATTCACGACGGCTGCGAGCTGGCGGAAAGCCGGAGCAATGTGCTGCGGGCGCTGGACAAAGCGGAGCCTGTCCGCTTCTCCCACGAGAATCCCGATGTCATGGCGCTGTACCGCGACTATCTTGGCACGCCCATGAGCACCAAGGCGCACCACCTGCTCCACACGGATCACCACGGCTGGAAAATGCCCTCCGGAA
>OMQS01000107.1 GCA_900313295.1 uncultured Eubacteriales bacterium | reverse complement strand
GGCCGCAGCGCGCGGCAGTTCTGCTCCCAGGGGCAGGTGCGCACGGCGGCGCTGGCGCTGAAGCTGGCGGATCGGGAGATACACCGCGGCGCCGTGGGAGAGTATCCCGTGATGCTGCTGGACGACGTACTCTCGGAGTTGGATCCCAAGCGGCAGGAGTATGTATTAAACCGCATTTCCGGCGGACAGGTGTTTATCACCTGCTGCGAAAATGACAGGCTGGACCGCCTGCAGGCCGGCCGGCTGTTTCACATTCGGAACGGGGAGGTGCTGTGATGAGCTACCTGCACATCGGCCAGAACGCCATGCTCCCCGAGAAACGCATCATCGGCATATTCGATCTGGACATCACCTCGCAGTCCAAGCGCACCCGTGAGTTTTTGGAAAAGGCGGAGCAGGAGGGCGTGGTGGTGCCGGTGACGGAGGACATCCCCAAGTCGTTTTTGGTGTGCGACCACCCGTACCACCGGCAGATCGTGTATATTTCGCAGCTGAATACCCAGACCCTGCAAAAGCGGAGCAGGGGAGAGTAGGAGCGCCTTTATATCGTGTCATTGCGAACCAGTGACCGATGTCACTGGTGTGGCAATCCGTTCTTTTTTGATTTGTGCGAGGGTATTACGGATGTCACACGACCGGTGTGCGCACTGGCTTCGCAATGACACCGTTAACAAGAGGTGCGGTATAAACCCGCCGTAACACAGCTCATTTTGTTCCCTGCGTCTTTGTTTTGTAAATACAGCGGAAGATCATCTTCCCTTGAGAAAGGATAGAATTTATGTCAGAACTGGAAAAAGTCATTGCCGTGGAAACGGAATATGACGCCTCGGAGATCCAAGTGCTGGAGGGTTTGGAAGCCGTGCGCAAGCGGCCGGGCATGTACATCGGCTCCACGTCCTCCTCGGGTCTGCACCATCTCGTCTATGAGATCGTGGACAACGCCATCGACGAGGCGCTGGCCGGCTACTGCACGGACATCACCGTGACCATCAACGAGGGCAACACCATCACCGTTACCGACAACGGGCGCGGCATCCCCGTGGACATCCAGCCTCAGACCGGGCGGCCTGCCCTGGAGGTGGTGTACACCGTGCTGCACGCCGGCGGCAAGTTCGGCGGCGGAGGCTACAAGGTCTCCGGCGGCCTTCACGGCGTGGGCGCCTCCGTTGTAAACGCCCTTTCGGAGTGGCTGGAGGTGCAGGTGCACAAGAACGGCCACATTTACGAGATGAAATTTTCCCGCGGCGACATCACGCAGGAGATGAAGATCGTCGGCGACACCGACCACACCGGCACCACCGTCACCTTCAAGCCCGACCCCCAGATGTTTGACACGCTGGAGTACGACTACGAGATCCTCCACACCCGCATGCGGGAGCAGGCTTTCCTCAACGCCGGTCTGCGCATCACCATCACCGACGCCCGCACCGGCCGCGAGCAGGGGGAGACCATGTGCTATGAGGGCGGCATTCGGGAGTATGTGGCCTATCTCAACCGCAACAAGACGCCGCTGCATCAGGAGGTCATCTACCTCGCCGGCGCCAAGGGCGACTCCACGGCGGAGATCGCTCTGCAATATAACGACGGCTATAATGAGACGCTGGTGTCCTTCGCCAACGACATCCACACCCCCGGCGGCGGCATGCATGAGACCGGCTTCAAGGCGGCGCTGACCCGTGTGCTCAACGCCTACGGTACGAAATACGGCATGCTCAAGGACGGAGACGACAAGGTTTCCGGCGAAGACTGCCGCGAGGGCATTGCCGCCGTCATTTCCGTGAAGCTGACGGAGGCACAGTTCGAGGGGCAGACCAAGGACAAGCTGGGCAACGCCTACATCCGCACGTTAGTGGACAGCTTCGTGTCCGACCAGCTGGCGGTGTATCTGGAGGAGCACCCCATGGTGGCGCGCACCATTCTGGACAAGGCGCTCACCGCCAACCGCGCCCGTGAAGCCGCCCGAAAGGCCAGAGAGTCCATCCGCCGCAAGACGGCGCTGGGGGGCGCGGCCATGCCCGACAAGCTGCGGGACTGCAACGAAAATAACCCCGAGCTGACGGAGCTTTACATCGTGGAGGGCGACTCCGCAGGCGGCTCCGCCACCCAGGGGCGGGACTCCCGCTTTCAGGCCATTCTTCCCCTGTGGGGCAAGATGCTCAACGTGGAGAAGGCGCGGGCGGATAAAGTCTACGGCAACGACAAGCTCCAGCCCGTCATCACCGCCCTGGGCGCGGGCATCGGCGACGAGTTCGACGACGCCAAGCTGCGCTACCACAAAATCATCATCATGGCCGATGCCGACGTGGACGGCGCCCACATCCGCACCCTGCTTTTGACGTTTTTCTTCCGCTTCATGCGGCCGCTGATTGAGAATGGCTATGTATATTCCGCCGTGCCGCCGCTGTATAAATTGAGCCGCGGCAAGCAGACGAGAGTGGCCTATTCCGACGAGGAGCGCGACGCCGTTTCTGCCGAACTGCGAGGGGACAACCCCGATGCCAAGGTGGACATCAGCCGCTTTAAGGGTCTGGGCGAGATGAACCCCCACGAGCTGTGGGAAACCACCATGGATCCCGAAAAACGCACCCTCCGCCGCATCACCCTGGACGACGCCGTGGCTGCCGACGCCACCTTCACGGTGCTCATGGGCGAAAAGGTGGAGCCGCGAAAGGAGTTCATCGAGCGCAAGGCCAAGTATGCGGTGAATTTG
>OMQS01000108.1 GCA_900313295.1 uncultured Eubacteriales bacterium | reverse complement strand
GGCATGAAAAGCTACATGTAAGCAGCAAAAAGCACGGCATGCAGATGCCGTGCTTTTTTGTGCCCAGAAGCAGCGCAGTATATACGTCGGCGGGGTGATGTGGGGAGCGTCCCCTGCGAAGGGGGTATCGGAGGGGTGCGGCGGCATCGGTGGGCACGGCGGCGGGCAGTCGCCGGCAGGCACCGAAACAAGCAAAAAGGGCGGACAGCTTTGCCCGCCCCTATAGGGATCCGTTTCTCTGTGCGCCGCTCAAACGCCGGTCACACCCGATACACCAGCGCGTCGAAATCCCGCACGATCTCCTCCCGCTTGGTGTCCTGCACATATACATTGTTGGTTTCGTCGAAGGCCAGGCGCATGGCGAAGTACTTGGCCTCGTCGATGCTGTCCGTTTCAAAAAAGACGCGGTACTCCTCTTTGGGCTGGTTGATCTTCTTGTGCATGATGTGAAAGCGCATAAAAGCCTCCCGTAGCGTTGTCGTTTCATAAAAAGTCCCCGCAGCGCCGGCGTCTGCAGGCGGCCGGCAAAAATAGGGGGGTATTTTTTAGTATAACTCAAAAAAAAACAAAAAACAAGCCGCCGCTTCACCAAATTTTTCCCTGTT
Organism: uncultured Eubacteriales bacterium; assembly: GCA_900313295.1. Taxonomy (GTDB): domain Bacteria; phylum Bacillota; class Clostridia; order Oscillospirales; family Oscillospiraceae; genus Vescimonas. The sequence continues at coordinate 7,236 of OMQS01000108.1, read as the reverse complement.
TTTTCTCTCTAAATTTTGCCCCGAAAAATGAAAAAAAGGCTTTCCTCCGGCCTTCCGGCGATGTATAATTGCACTGTTATTTTCAGAAAAGAGAAGCGAGAGAGGGGCAGCGCACATGAGGATCGGATTTGACAACGACAAGTATCTGGCCTTGCAGGCCGAGCACATCAAGGAGCGCCGCAGCCAGTTCGGCGACAAGCTGTATCTGGAGTTCGGCGGTAAGCTCTTTGACGACTACCACGCCTCGCGGGTGCTGCCCGGCTTCCAGCCCGACAGCAAGATCCGCATGCTGGCCACCATGAAGGATGAGGTGGAGATCATCATTGCCATCTGCGCCGGCGACATCGAAAAGAGCAAAATGCGGGGCGATCTGGGCATCAGCTACGATGACGACGTGCTGCGCCTGACGGACGTGTTCCGCGGCCTGGGCTTCTACGTCGGCTCCGTGGTCATCACCCAGTACGCCGGCCAGCCCGCCGCTGACGCCTTCATCAAGCGCCTGACGGCGTTGGGCGTGAAGAGCTACAAGCACTACCCCATCGCCGGCTATCCCTCGGACGTGGCGCACATCGTGTCCGACGAGGGCTTGGGCAAAAACGACTACATCGAAACCAGCCGCTCCATCGTGGTGGTCACGGCTCCCGGCCCCGGCAGCGGCAAAATGGCCACCTGCCTCAGCCAGCTCTACCACGAGAACAAGCGCGGCGTTCGCGCGGGCTACGCCAAATATGAGACCTTCCCCATCTGGAACCTGCCGCTGAAGCATCCGGTGAATCTGGCCTACGAGGCCGCCACCGCCGACCTCAACGACGTGAACATGATCGACCCCTTCCATCTGGAGGCCTACGGCCAGACCACCGTAAACTATAACCGCGACGTGGAGATCTTCCCCGTGCTCAACGCCATGTTTGAGAAAATTCAGGGCACCTCGCCCTACAAGTCCCCCACGGACATGGGCGTGAACATGGCCGGCTTTGCCATTGTGGACGACGAGGCCTGCCAGGAGGCCAGCCGCATGGAGATCCTCCGGCGCTACTACACCGGCCTTGTGGAACGCGCCAAGGGGCAGTGCGACGACAGCGTCGTGCGCAAGCTGGAGATCGTCATGCAGCAGGCGGGCGTCACGTCGGATATTTGTCCGGCGGTGCAGGCGTCTCTGGACAAGGCTGCCCAGACCGGCACCCCCGCCGGCGCCATGGTGCTGCCCGACGGGCGCATCGTCACCGGCAAGACCAGTTCCCTGCTGGGTCCCTCCGCCGCCATGCTGCTCAACGCCATCAAGCTCCTGGCGGGCATCGACAAGGATCTGGATCTGCTCCCCGCCTCCATCATCGCCCCCATCAGCGACATGAAGATCCGCCATCTGGGTCACCACAATCCCCGTCTTCACTCCGACGAGGTGCTCATTGCCCTGTCCATCTCTGCCGTCACCAATCCTCTGGCAGAGCGGGTGCTGAAAAAGCTGGACGATCTGCGGGGCAGCGACGCCCACTTCTCCGTCATCCTCTCCGAAGAGGACGCCAAGCTCTATAAGCGCCTGGGCATTCACGTCAGCTGCGAGCCGAAGTACGAGGTGAAAAAGCTGTACCATAAGTAAGCTCTTCTGAAAAAAGAGGGGTGCCCGCCGTGTGTAAGCACCCCCCTTTTTTCAGCTTCCATTGTACTTCCTTCGGGTGGCCAGCCCACCCCGAATGTGCCGCTGCGCCTTGTTCTCCTCCAGAATCGCCTTCACCTGCAGGTAAAGGGGGCGGTTAAACAGGGGCAGCCGCTGGGATATGTCTTTATGCACCGTGGACTTGCTGATGCCGAATTTTCGGGCGGCGTCCCGCACCGTGCCTCGGCTCTCTATGATGTAAACGGCCTCGTCGCAGGCCCGCTGTTCCATGTTTCCCTTCATCGGCAACACTCCCAAGACTGAATGATACGTTTCATTCTATGCGCCGCGGCGCGCCGATATGAAAAAAGCAAAAGGACGGGGCAAAAGCTCCGTCCTTCCGCTTTTGAAAAAAGAAAAAGAGAAAGAGAAATGAAAAAGATGAAACCGGCAGGGCGCTTATCCCTGCCCGCAGGTAAAGTATGCCCGAGGAAGCTTAAAAGTATCCTAAAATTTTGAATTTTTTTGAGGAAAGGGGCGTGGGACGTGGGTGTGCCATGCGTTATCGGGCGGCGGGGTGAGGGCACCCCGCCCTACGGGGGCATGGTGAGGGGGTGCGGCGGTTGTCGGCGGGCGACCGCAAGGGTCGCCCCTACGGGCGCGGTGCGGGAGGAATACGGATTGCCACACCAGTGTGCGCACCGGTTCGCAATGACAGAGATTTTGGCAAGATGGGTGACAGACATCGGACGAGAGGTTTTTTGTGTAAAATTTATTGGGACGGGGAAAAATAAAGCGGCGTGCATTGCTTTTCTACGGCGGTTCTGCTACAATATGAAATGAATGGGTCGAATTCTGTTTTTGTTGCAATTACAACATTGGTTTGCGGCAAAATGTGGTATATTCTTTGGAAAGACCTCAAAAGGAGGAAGGATTCATGTTAGAGCTGAAGAACATCTGCTATCGGGTGGACTTGCCGGAGGGTACGGTGGACATACTCGACCACATCGACCTCGTTATTCCGGATCACAAGCTGGTGGTGTTCACCGGCCCCAACGGCGGCGGCAAGACCACGCTGGCCAAGGTCATCATGGGGCTGGTGCACCCCACGGAGGGGCAGATCCTCTATAACGGGCAGGACGTTACGGGTCTGTCCATCACGGAGCGGGCAAAGCTCGGCATCAGCTACGGCTTCCAGCAGCCGCCGCGGTTCAAGGGCATCACGGTGCACGACCTGCTGCTGCTGGCGGCGGGCAGCGAGAAGCTGTCCAAGGATCGCTGCTGCCAGTACCTGACGCGTGTGGGGCTGTGCGCCAACGACTATCTGGATCGGGAAGTGGACGTGTCCCTGTCCGGCGGCGAGGTCAAGCGCATTGAGATCGCCACCATTCTGGCGCGCAACAGCGAGCTGATGATCTTTGACGAGCCGGAGGCCGGCATCGACCTCTGGAGCTTTGCGCGGCTCACGGAGACCTTTGAGCAGATCCACAGAGAGGGCAAGTCCACCATGATCATCATTTCCCATCAGGAGCGCATCATCCAGCTGGCGGACGAAATTATCGTGGTATCCGGCGGCGCCATCGCCCATCGGGGCACCACGGAGGAGATATTCCCCCTGATCCTGGCGGACACGCTGGGCAGCTGCCCCGTGCTGGACAAGAAGGAGGTCAAGCTATGATCACAGAAATTGACGCCAAGCTGCTGGAAAAGATCGCCGATCTCACCGGCAAGCCCGTGGGCGCTTTCAACATCCGCAAGGACAGCGGCTGCGAGGCGCGGCAGTCCACGGAGCACATTGAGATCACCCCCAAGACCGACGGCAAGCAGGGCATTGACATCCGCATCAAGGCGGGCACCAAGGGCGAAAAATGCCACATCCCCGTCATCATCAGCAAGACGGGCCTTTCCGAGCTGGTGTATAACGATTTCTATGTGGGTGACGACTGCGACGTGGAGATCGTGGCCGGCTGCGGCATTCACAACTCCGGCTGCAACGAGAGCCGCCACGACGGCGTGCACACCTTCTACATCGGCAAAAACAGCCGCGTACACTACTCGGAAAAGCACTACGGCGAGGACGCCAAAGGCCAGACCGGACGCAACGTGATGAATCCCCAGACCATTGTGCATCTGGGGGAGAACTCCACCATGCAGATGGACACCATCCAGATCCGCGGCATCGACTCCACCAAGCGTGACACCCGCTTCTACTGCGAGAAGGGCAGCGAAGTGGTGGTGACGGAAAGGCTGCTGACCCACGGGGCGCAGGAGGCCGAGAGCGACATGCTCATTGAGCTGAACGGCGAGGACGCCAAAGGGCGGGTGATCTCCCGCTCCGTGGCGCAGGACGAGAGCAAGCAGGTGTTTCATCCGGTGATGGTGGGCAACAGCCACTGCTTCGGCCACGTGCAGTGCGACTCCATCATCATGGGCAGCGCCCACATTGAGTCCATTCCGGCCATTACGGCCAACTGCCCCGACGCGCAGCTCATCCACGAGGCCGCCATCGGCAAGATCGCCGGCGACCAGCTGCTGAAGCTGGAAACGCTGGGACTGACGCCGGAGGAGGCGGAGGAGACCATCCTCAAGGGCTTTTTGGCGTAACAACATAAAAAACACCGCAGGAGAGGCCTCACGATACGGAAGCCTTCTCCTGCGGTGTTTTTTTGCGACGGGAATGGGTCAAAAATAAGGTGGCAAACTCCGCAAGGCCCCGAGGGACACGCAAAGCAAAAAGAGAGCCGCCCCTCACGGAGCGGCTCCCCTTTCCTGTTTTATTTTTGCTTCTTCTTGGCGGCGCGGCGCTGGAAGAGCTTCACCAGCTCCACCACGGGGATCACCAGCACGGCCAGCGCCAAAGCGATGCCGTACTCGACCCAGCCCACGGGGGTGAAGCCGAAGGCATCGGCGATGGGCTTGACCTCCAGCACCAGGGTAGTGATGAGGAGGCTGCCCAGCATAGCCGCCCACAGGACCTTATTGTGGCTGTGGCCGGAGAAAATGCTGCGGCGCTGGAAGCGCATATTGAAGCTATGGAAGATCTCGCACATGCTCATGGTCAGGAACGCCATGGTCATACCGTGGGGCGAAACGCCGGAGGGCATCTCGAAATAGCCCACCTCCACGCAGTGGCCGATGATATAGGAGGCCAAGGTGATGACGGTGATGAGCACGCCCTGATACACCACGTCGAAGCCCAGGCCGCCGGAGAAGATGCCGTCGTGGCTGTCGCGGGGCGGGCGCTCCATGACGTCCGGCTCCGCGCGCTCCAGGCCCAAAGCCAGCGCGGGGAAACAGTCGGTGATGAGGTTGATGAACAGCAGGTGCACGGGACCCAGCAGCGTGAAGCCCAGCAGCGTGGCGGTGAACACGCCCAGCACCTCGCTCATATTGGAGGCCAAGAGGAACTGGATGGTCTTGCGGATGTTGTCATAAATGCGGCGACCCTCGCCCACGGCGCCCACGATGGTGGCAAAGTTGTCGTCAGAGAGCACCATGTCCGCCACATTTTTGGTGACGTCTGTGCCGGTGATGCCCATGCCCACGCCGATGTCGGCGGTCTTGATGCTGGGAGCATCGTTGACGCCGTCGCCGGTCATGGCGGTGATGGCGCCCCGCTTTTTCCACGCCGTGACGATGCGCACCTTGTGCTCCGGCTGGACGCGGGCGTAGACACTGTATTTCGGCACGGCCTCGGCCAGCTCCTCGTCGGAGAGGTCGTTGAGGGCGCTGCCGGTGATGGCCTGGTCGGCAGAATCAAGGATGTCCAGCTCCCTGGCGATGGCCACGGCGGTGTCCTTATGGTCGCCGGTGATCATCACAGGGCGGATGCCCGCCTTGCGGCACTGGTGGATGGCGTCCTTCACCTCCGGACGCACGGGGTCGATCATACCCGCAAGGCCAATGAAGCACAGCTCCCGTTCCAGACTCTCGGGGCTGATGTCCTCCGGCAGAGTGTTGCCCCAGAAACGCTGGGCGGCGGCCAGCACACGCAGAGCGCGGTCGGCCATGTTCTTGTTATCCAGCAGGATGGCCTGCCGCTTTTCCTCCGTCATAGGGCACATTTCTCCGTTTTCCATATAAGAGGTGCACAGGCGCAGCACCTCGTCCGGAGCGCCCTTGGTATACTGGACAAACCCTCCGTCGATTTGGTGGACGGTGGACATCATCTTACGGGAGGAGTCGAAGGGAGCCTCCGCCACACGGGGCTGCTTTTCCTCCAAGGCAGACTTTTTCAGCCCCTCGGCGGCGGCAAAATTCACCAGCGCAGCCTCGGTAGGCTCGCCCTGCGCCCCCTCGGGCGTCCAGCTGGCATCATTGCAAAGCGCCATGGCCGTGGCCAAAAGGCGGGTCTCTCCGGTGTGCTCCACCACGGTCATCTTGTTCTGGGTGAGGGTGCCGGTCTTATCGGAGCATATAACCTGAGTGCAGCCCAGCGTTTCCACAGCCGTGAGCCGGCGAATGACGGCGCCGCGCTTGCTCATGTTGGTGACGCCGATGGACAGCACCACTGTCACCACCGTGGCAAGCCCCTCGGGAATGGCAGCAACTGCCAGCGAAACGGCCACCATGAAGGTCTTCAAAATGGCCTCCAGAGAGTAGTCGCCCTCCACCAACAGATCGAAAATAAAGATGAACACGCAGATAGCCAGCACCAGATAACTCAGGGTCTTGCCCAGCTGGTTCAGCTTGCGCTGCAGGGGGGTTTCCTCCTGCTCCGTGCGAGCCAGAACGCCGGCGATCTTGCCCATTTCGGTGTTCATGCCCGTGGCGGTAATAACGGCGCTGCCGCGGCCATAGACCACGGTGGACCCCATGTAGCACATGTTTCTGCGGTCGCCCAAGGGCACGTCGCCCTCGGCCGCGAGCGCTTCGGCCGTCTTGTTCACGGGGACGCTCTCGCCGGTGAGGGCGGCCTCCTCTATTTTCAGGGAGGCGGACTCCAGCAGACGGCCGTCGGCAGGCACGGCGTCTCCGGCTTCCAGCAGCACTACGTCGCCGGGCACGAGGTCGGCACTGTGGAGCACCACGATCTTGCCATCCCGCAGCACCTTGCTGGTGGCGGCGGTCATGGTCTGCAGTGCCTCGATGGCAGCCTCGGCCTTGCTCTCCTGTACCACGCCCAGAACGGCGTTCAGCAGCACCACCAGCAGGATGATGAACACCTCCGTGAGGCTCTCATGAGAGAGGATGCTGGTGACGGCAGACACGGCGGCGGCGGCCAGCAGGATCAGCAGCATAGGATCGGCGAGCTGCTGCAAAAAGCGCTGGAAGTTGGTGATCTTCTTGGCCTCCTGCAGACGGTTGGCGCCGTGCTTTTCAAGGCGTTGGGCGGCCTCCTGCTCCGCAAGCCCCTGATGGCTGCTGCCCTGAGCGGCCAGCACCTCCTGAGCAGTCATTAAGAATTCCGGTTTCATTTTTTATCCTCCTTTTCCACCCCTGCGGGCAAAACAAAAAGACTCCTACACAGGCGAAAAACCTATGTATGAGTCTCATTCTTTCAAGACAGCCCGGGCTGAAACCAGCCGTACTGACGGGTCTGCCTCATCCCGCAGGACAGGATGGAATTACTCCCTCAAAGTGGAAATTCAATTTACTCTCCTTATATTATACAAATCATAATCCGTTGTCAAGTCTAATAT
>OMQS01000162.1 GCA_900313295.1 uncultured Eubacteriales bacterium | reverse complement strand
TCCTCGGAATGACAGGGAGCAGAAAAGTTTTCGCCTAATTTATTTCATAGTATAACACAATTATTACCATTTGTACACCCCCAACCGTTCCCTATGTTTTTGCTCTGTTCGACAGGACGGAAAAAAGTGGGCGGCGGGGGCAAGAAACGCTTGTGTGCGCTGCGTTAATATGGTATAATGAACAATCAAAATGAAACTGGGTCACTATCCGCATACGCCGCATACGACCCGCACACCACAAGGGAGGGCAGACCATGAACGAGAAGATCCGAAAACTCGTCCGAACCAATACGGTGCTGTATATGCTGCTGCTGCTCGCGTTTGCGGGGGTGACGGTGAAGGTGTCGCCGATCCTGGCGGTGTGCGAGGTGGGGGCGGCCATGCTGGTGTGGTATGTCAGCTACCGCCGCAGCAAGCTGATGCAGCAGCAGCTCCATCAGTATGTGGAGCGCATTTCCGGCGGGGCGGACACCGCCAAGACCAGCAATATGCTCTTTGCCCCCATGCCCATGATGGTGTTTAACCCGGACAGCGACGACGTACTCTGGGCCAACGACCTGTTCATGGGGCTGCCCAAGGTGGGGAACGACATTTTCGAGTCCAGAGTGGGGCAGGTGGTGCCGAACTTTGAGACCCACTGGCTGCTGGAGGGCAAGAGTGAGTACCCGACGCTGTTCGCCTGGAACGGCCGGCGCTACCGCATCTTCGGCTGCCTCTCCAAGCCCGAGGGCGAGGGGCATCTGGGGGTGCTGGCCACCACCTACTGGATGGACGTGTCGGATCTGGAGCACATGCGCGCCACGCTGGCCGAAACAAGGCCGGTGATGGCCATTGTGATGATCGACAACTACGAGGATCTCATGAACGCCTGCCCCGAGGGAAAGCGCTCGGCGGTGCGGGCGGCCGTGGAAGAAAAAATGGATCAGTGGCGGGGCACCGGCGGCGCCCTCGTGATGAAATACGACAGAGACCGCTACCTCATGGTCTTCACCGAGAAGCAGTATGAAGCCTTTGCCGCAGGGCGCTTTGCCATTTTGGACGAGGTGCGCACGGTGCAGGCGGCGGAGGGCGTGTGTGCCACCATGTCTATCGGCGTGGGTCGGGAGGCCGAGGGCTTTGAGGCGCTGTATAAAAACGCGGGGCTTGCGCTGGAGATGGCGCTGAGCCGCGGCGGCGACCAAGCCGTGGTGAAGGACAAGATGAACTTTGAGTTCTACGGCGGCCGCGCCAAGGCCACGGAAAAGCGCACCAAGGTCAAATCCCGCGTGATGGCCAACGCCTTGGGCGACCTCATGGACGACACGGAGCATGTGTACGTCATGGGGCACCAGTATGCCGACATGGACACCCTGGGCGCGGCGGCAGGCGTATGCGCCATAGCCCGCAAGCGGGGGAAGACCGCCCGCATCGTGCTGGACATGGAGAACAACTCCGTGGGGCCTATGCTGCGGAAGCTGAAGGTGCTGCCGGAGTATAAAGACGTGTTCATCGGCGGGGGCGACGCCTTTTTGCGGGTGCAGCCGGACACGCTCCTGGTGGTGGTGGACACCAATCGGCCGGCCAGCGTGGAGTCCGAGCCGCTGCTGGAGAGCTGCAACCGCGTGGCCGTTATCGACCACCACCGCCGCGGCAGCAGCTACATTGAGAAAATGGCGCTGAACTATCACGAGCCGTATGCCTCCTCCGCCAGCGAGCTGGTGACGGAGCTGCTGGGGTATCTGCTGGAGCCGGGCGACCTGCTGAAGACCGAGGCAGAGGCGCTGCTGGCGGGCATCGTGCTGGACACCAAGAACTTCACCAACCGCACCGGCGGACGCACCTTCGAGGCGGCGGCGTATCTGCGCCGAGCCGGAGCGGACACGCAGGACGTGCAGCGGATGTTCCAGAGCGATCTGGAGTCCATGATCGCGCGGTATGCCATCATCCGGCAGGCGGAGCTTTACCGCGAGGATCTGGCCATTGCGGCCATTGACGAGGAGTGCCAGCGGGTGACGGCGGCTAAGGCGGCCGACGAGCTGCTGACTCTCAGCGGCGTGCAGGCGTCCTTCGTGTTCTATCCCAAGGAGGGCGGCGTGTATATCTCCGCCCGCTCGCTGGGCGAGGTGAACGTGCAGGTCATCGTGGAGGCGCTGGGCGGCGGAGGAAACTCCACCAGCGCCGGCGGCCAGCTGCCGGATGTGACGGTGGACGAGGTGCGGCAGAAGCTGAAGGAAGCCATTGACAAATACTATGAAAAACCCAACCAAGGAGGAACAAAATAAATGAAAGTCATTTTGAAGGCCGACGTGAAGGGCAAGGGCAAGAAGGGGCAGATGATCGAGGTGGCCGAGGGCTACGCACGCAACTTCCTCATGCCCAAGGGCCTGGCCGTTCCGGCCACGGCGGACGCGGTGAACACCATGCGCCTGCAGGAAAAGGCAAAGGCCAAGGCCGACGCGGAGGCTAAGGCCGCCGCCACGGAGATCGCGGAGAAGCTCAAGGGCATACAGGTGAAGGTGCCGTCTAAGGGCGGCGAGGGCGGCAAGCTCTTCGGCGCCGTGACGGGGCGCGAGATCGCCGCGGCGCTCAAGGAGCAGCACGGCGTGGACATCGACAGCAAGAAGCTGGTGCTGGACGAGCCTATCAAGAGCTTCGGCAGCTACGAGGTGAAGGCCAAGCTGGGCTTTGAGATCAGCGGCACGGTGTACGTCATCGTGACGGAGGAGAAGTAAGAAAAAACGAGGGAGAGGAGGTTTCCCCTATGCCTATGGACGAACTGCTGAGCCGCGCCATGCCCCATTCGCCGGAGGCGGAGCAGGCGGTGTTAGGTTCTATGCTCATCGACGCCGACTGCGTGAAGGACGTTATGGGCAAGCTGCAGCCGCAGGATTTTTACCTGAAGCAGAATCGGGAAATCTTTGAAACCATTTACTCCATGTTCATCTATTCCCGCCCCATTGACGGCGTGACCGTGGCGCGGGAGATGGAAAAGGCCGGCGTGTACCATGAGGACACGAGGGCATACCTGCTGCAGCTCATGGAGGTGACCCCCACCTCCGCCAACGTGATGGAATACGCCAGTATTATCAGGGACAAGGCGCTGCTGCGCGCCATGGCCAAGGCGGCGGGGGACATCAGCAGCATGGTGCAGGAGGGCGTGGGCACCGCCGGAGACCTGCTTTCGGCCGCCGAGCAGAAGATCTACGCCATCCGGCAGGGACGGGGCAGCCAGGAGATGACACCGGTGAAGGCCGTGCTGCCGGACGTGATGGAGCAGCTGGGCAAGCTCATGGGCAGCACGGAGCCGCCGGGACTTTCCACGGGGCTTTCCGCCGTGGATCGGAAGATCAACGGGCTGAACAAGTCCGACCTGCTGCTGCTGGCCGCCCGACCCGGCATGGGCAAGACCAGCATGGCGCTGAACATCGCGCTGGCGGCGGCCAAGGCATCGGGCAAGACCGTGGCCATCTTTTCCCTGGAAATGTCCAAGGAGCAGCTGGTGACGCGGCTGCTGGCCAACGAGGGACTTATTGAGAACACCCGCCTTTCCACCGGCAACCTGCGGGAGAGCGACTGGATGAAGATCATGCAGGCATCCTCCGTGCTCAACGAAACAGACATCCGCATCGACGACAACCCCCTGCTCACCGTGGCGGACATGAACTCCAAGTGCCGCAGGCTGGAGAATCTGGGGCTGGTGGTCATCGACTATCTGCAGCTGATGACCTCCGCCGGAGGCAAGGGCTACAGTGGCGAGAACCGCCAGCAGGCGGTGGCGGATATTTCCCGTATGCTGAAAATTATGGCAAAGGAATTGCAGGTGCCGGTGCTGTGTCTTTCACAGCTTTCCCGCGCCAACGAGAAGCGGGAGGACAAGCGGCCCATGCTGTCGGATCTGCGTGAATCCGGCGCCATTGAGCAGGACGCGGACATCGTGATGTTCCTGTATAGGGACGATTATTATAATGAGGACTCCGAAAAGCGGAACATTGCCGAGTGCATCGTGGCCAAAAACCGCCACGGCGAAACGGGCAAGGTGGAGCTGCGCTGGATGCCGGACTACACGGCCTTCAGCACGCTGGAAAACCGCTATGAGGAGTGACGGGCTGAACCTGCTGCCGTTTATGCGGGTGCATGACATGCTGCCGGAAAAGGGCGGGAGCATCCTGTGCGCCGTCAGCGGCGGGCGGGACTCCATGTGCCTGCTGCACTACCTCTGGAAGCTGGGAGAAACGGAAGGATTTACCGTGGCCGCCGTGCACATGAACCACGGGCAAAGGGACACGGCGGAGCGGGACGTCTGCTTCGTGCAGAATTTTTGCCGGGAGCGGCGCATCCCCTGCGTGACCGAGCGGGTGAGCGTGCCGGAGAAGGCAAAGGAGTGGGGCGTGGGCATCGAGGAGGCCGGACGGCGGCTGCGGTACGCGGCCTTTGAGCGGGCGGCGGAGCTGACGCAGGCCGACCGCATCGCCACGGCGCACCACGCCGGCGACCAGGCGGAGACGGTGCTGCTGAACCTGCTGCGGGGCACGGGACCGGAGGGGCTGACGGGCATCCCGCCGGTGCGGGGGAACATCATCCGCCCGCTGCTGCAGACCTCCCGACGGGAGATCGAGGCGTATCTGGCCGAAAACGGCATCCCCCATATCGAAGACGAGACCAACGGGGACATCACCATGACCCGCAACCGGCTGCGGCTCACCGTGATGCCACTGCTGAAGGAGCTGTACCCCGCCGCCGAGGAGAGCATCTGCCGCACGGCGGAAATTCTCCGGCGGGAGGAGAGCTGCTGGCAGGAGCAGGTGCGCTCGGCGCTGCCGGAGGAGGGCACCGAGATGCCCTGCGCGGCGCTGCTGGCGCTGCCCTATGCTCTGCGGCTGCGGGTGCTGCGGGCGCTGACGGAGCGCCTGGCTGTGGGGCGCAAGGACTTCGGCGCTGTGCACTATGAGGCCATGGAGGCGCTGCTGCACAAGGACGGCGGCACGCTGCATCTGCCGGACGGTGTGGTGGCGCTGCGGCGGGGCGACGATTTTTTGCTGCAAAAGGCAGAGAAGCAGACGGAGGCGAGGGCGCTGGCCATGGGGACGACCCTGTGGGGCGGATATAAAATCACCTGCGAAAGAAAAAGAAGACCCTATGTGCCGCAGCGGAATGAGATGGCGCTGGGGTGTGATACAATAGGAAGCGGGCTTGCGGTGGACGCTTGCCGGTCGGGGGAGGGACTCCGGCTGGCGGGGAGCCGAGGCCGGCGCAGCGTGAAGCGCCTGTGCGCCGAGAGAGGAATAGACCCCGTGGAGCGGGATCGGCTGCCTGCCATTTATGCGGGCGAGCGGCTGGCGGCTGTGTGGCCGCTGGGCGCGGACGAGGAATTTCTGCCGAGGGAGACCGACGGCGAGATGATAATTATTAAGCTCGAGAAAGAAAAATCAGGAGGATATGGCAATGGCTAAAAGCAACATGAATCAGGACATTTTGGAGGTGCTGCTGTCCGAGGAGCAGATCCGGCAGCGGATCCAGGAGATGGGCGACGAGCTGTTTGACAGGTTCGAGGACAAGGATCCCATGTTCGTGGGCGTGCTCAACGGCTGCTTCGTGTTCATGGCGGATCTGGTGCGGGCTACCCAGCTCAAGAGCGAGGTGGAGTTCATCAGCGTGTCCTCCTATAAGAACGCAACGAAAAGCTCCGGCGTGGTGGAGATCACCCGCGACCTGCAGCGCGACATCACCGACCGCAACATCATCGTGGTGGAGGATATTCTCGACTCCGGCAATACCCTCTATTTCCTGCGCAATTATCTGCTGGCCAAGGGTGCCCGGTCTATTACCATTGTGACCCTGCTGGATAAGCCCTCCCGCCGCGAAAAGCCCATCGTGCCGGATCTGGCCGGCTTTGAAGTGCCGGACGAGTTCGTGGTGGGCTTCGGACTGGACTACTGCCAGCAGTACCGCAACATGCCCTATATCGGCGTTTTGAAGCCCGAGGTTTACAGCAAGTAATTTTTTCTGCGGAGAACGGGCAGAACAGGAGGAACACATGGACGAAAACAGGGACGGCCTGCAGCCGGAGAGCAAACCTGATACGGAGCACCGCGCCGGCGAGAGCTGCCCGGGACGGCGGCTGGAAAAAGGGGGCGGCTTGCGCAGACTGTGGCAGGAATATGGGTTCATCCCCGTGACGGTGGCGGTGATGCTGCTGCTGTTTCGGGTGATTTTGCAGATCGCATGGGTGCCCAGCAGCTCCATGGAGACCACGCTGCCCACCAAGTCGCTGCTGCTGTCATGGCAGCTGCCGTATGTGCTTACCGACCCCATACCCCAACGGGGCGAGGTGGTGACCTTTCGGAGCGACGAATTGAACAAGCTCCTTGTCAAGCGGGTCATCGGCCTGCCCGGGGACACCGTGAGCTTTCAGGACGGCTATGTGTATATAAACGGCGAAAAGCTGGATGAGCCGTATTTATCCCGGCAGGGTGTTACCGCCTCCGGACGGCAGGAGGAATACACCGTGCCGGAGGGATGCCTGTTCTTCATGGGCGACAACCGCACCGGTTCCTATGACGCACGCTCGTGGAAGGAGCCGTATATTCCCGTGGGCAATGTGCGCTCCCATGTGATGCTGTGCGTGTCCGTGCTCAAGGGCAACAGCTGGCGGGGCATTTGTGCGGTTTCATAAAAAGGAGATGGATCTGTGACGCAAAGAAGAATTCGACCCGGCAGCATTCTGCTGGTTTTGCTGCTGGTGATGCTTATTATGACGGTGGTGCGGAACATGAGCGCCGGCGGCAGCGATGTGGCCTACAGCGACATGTGCCGCTATTTCCGCGAGGAAAAGGTGCAGTCTTTCACCATCACCGGCGACAAGCTGACGGCGAAGCTGCAGGATAATTCCGCGGTTTCCTGCACCATCGGCAGCGTGGAGACGTTTTACACGGATATGGACGGGCTGGTGCAGCAGCAGGTGCAGAGCGGCCTTGTGAAGCAGCAGAATTTCGTCCACGCCACCAACTGGGTGAGCACGCTGCTGCCCTATGTGCTGGGGGTCATCGGCTTTATACTCATTATCAATCTTATGGGGCGCATGTCCGGCGGCGGCAATGCGGCTGCGCAGGACAAGATGGCCAAATTCAGCCAGGCGCGGGTGCAGATGCCCGGGCGGGGCGAGGATCGGGTGACCTTTGACCAGGTGGCCGGCGCCGACGAGGAAAAGGAGGAGCTGCAGGAGATCGTGGAGTTCCTGCGGGATCCGGACAAGTATTTGCAGCTGGGCGCCCACATCCCCAAGGGCGTGCTGCTGGTTGGCCCTCCGGGCACCGGCAAGACCTTGCTGGCCAAGTCCGTGGCCGGCGAGGCGGACGTGGCGTTTTTGTCCATCTCAGGCTCGGACTTTGTGGAAATGTATGTGGGCGTGGGCGCCAGCCGCGTCCGTGACCTGTTTGAGCAGGCGAAAAAGCAGTCGCCGGCCATTATTTTCATAGACGAGATCGACGCCGTGGGACGCAAGCGCGGCAGCGGTCTGGGCGGCGGACACGACGAGCGGGAGCAGACCCTGAACCAGCTCTTGGTGGAGATGGACGGCTTTGCCGCCAGCCAGGGCGTGGTGGTGCTGGCCGCTACCAACCGAGTGGATATTCTGGATCCGGCGTTGCTGCGCCCCGGTCGGTTCGACCGGCAGGTGTATGTGGGGCTGCCGGACATCAAGGGACGCGAGGAAATTCTGCGGGTGCACGCCTGCAACAAGCCTCTGGCGGAGGACGTGGACCTGGCGCAGATCGCCCGCGGCACCGCAGGCTTTACCGGCGCGGATCTGGAGAACCTGCTCAACGAGGCGGCGCTGCTGTCCGGACGGCGGGGCGAGGCCATGATCCGGCAGAAGACCATTCAGGAGTCCATCATCAAGGTCATCGCCGGCCCCGAAAAGCACAGTCGGGTCATTCCCGAGCAGGAGCGCAAGCTCACCGCCTTCCATGAGGCGGGACACGCCGTGGTGATGCACGACCTGCCGGATCAGGATCCCGTGCACCAGATCACCATTGTGCCCCGCGGGCAGGCGGGCGGCATGACCATCAGCCTGCCGGAGGAGGATCGCTCCTACCTCTCCAAGCGGTACATGGAGGACGAGATCGTGGCGCTGCTGGGCGGCCGCGCCGCCGAGGAGCTGATGCTGGGGGATATTTCCACCGGCGCCTCCAACGATCTGCAGCGCGCCACGGCCATTGCCCGAAAAATGGTGGGCACCTACGGCATGTCCAAGCGGCTGGGGCACGTGGCCTTCAACGCAGGCAGCGACGAGGTGTTCATCGGCAAGAGCATGGGGCACACCCGCCCCTACTCCGAGAAGATCGCGGCGGAAATGGACGACGAGATCCAGCAGATCCTGGCGGACGCCTACGCCCGCTGCACCGAGATCCTCAAGCGGGAGCAGGACAAGCTGCAGACCGTGGCGGACTTCCTGCTGGAGCACGAGACCATGACGGCGGAGGAGTTTGAGGCTGTTTTTGCGGCAGAAAAGGCATAATAGTGCAGGAAATCGTCTCTTTGGCGTGCCCAAAGGGACGATTTTTTTGGAGGCGCGGCGCGGCGCGTTGTGCAAAATCACGAAACGCCTTGTCTGCCAATGGGGGACAGGAAGGGTGAAAAAATGGGAAATAAGCGCGCTATGAGGGCGTTTGTGCGCGAATGGAGGACAGAAAGACGAGCGCAAGGCGGAAAATCCTTCCTGTTTTTTGCCGGAGGGGCGAAAAATTGCGGCAACATTTCTACTTGCATTCAAGCGGCGTTTCTTATAAAATATACAGGTAACCACAGGCTGCGTTTTTGCAGCACGTGAGCAAACATTTTATGGAGGAAGACAAGATGAAAAAGTTTATTGCTCTGCTGCTGGCTCTGGTCACAGCACTGTCGCTGGTTGCCTGCGGCAGTAAGGACAGCGGCACCGATGGCGACGTTATCCAGGTCGGCATCTTTGAGCCCACCTCCGGCCAGAATGCGGCCGGCGGCAAGAAAGAGATTCTGGGCATTGAGTATGCACACTCTTTGAAGCCCACCGTCACCATTAACGGCAAGGAGTACAAGATCCAGCTGGTGGTCGCCGACAACGCTTCTGAGCAGGCCAAGGCACCCGCTGCTGCGCAGACCCTGATCTCCAAGGGCGTGTCCGTGGTGATCGGCACCTACGGCTCCGGCTGCGCCATTGCCGCCGGCAAGCTGTTCGAGTCTGCCAAGATCCCCGCTATCGGCACCTCCTGCACCAACCCGCAGGTGACCGAGGGCAACGACTTCTATTTCCGTGTTTGCTATATTGACCCCTTCCAGGGCGCCGTGATGGCAAACTTCGCCAACAAGGAAAAGGGCAGCAAGAACTGCGCCCTGATCATTGAGTCCGGCGACGACTACTCCGCCGGTTTCGGCAACTATTTCCAGAAGGAAATGGAGCGTCTGGGCGGCAAGGCTACCGTTCTGGAGTTCCAGAAGGGCGAGGCTGACTTCTCCACCATGATGGCCACCATCAAGTCCGCCGGCTACGACGGCATCTTCGCTCCCGTGTCCATCGAAACGGCTGCCATGATCATCAGCCAGGCTCGTGACAACGGCATTACCTGCCCCATCATGGCCGGCGATACTTGGGATGACATCTCCATCGCTCAGCGCACCGGCGACAAGGCCACCGACATCTACTTCTCCGCTTTCTTTGATGCGGCCGACGAATCCAATGCTGAGGGCAAGAAGTTCGTGGAAGGCTTCACCAAGTGGGTGGCTGAGGATAAGACCCGCATCGAGAACAACGGCGGCACCGCCGAGGCTATTTCCAGCGTGACTCCCTGCGGCTACGACGCCTACATGGCTGCCGTTAGCGCCATCGAAAAGGCCGGATCCACCGAAGGCGCCGCTATCCGTGACGCTCTGGCTTCTCTGGAGGTGAAGGGTCTGATCACCGGCGACCTGAAGTTCGATGCCAACGGCAACGCCGTGAAGAACTACGCTGTTATCAAGACCATCAAGAACGGCGAGATCGTGTACTTCAGCACCTATAACGGCTGATAAACAGGCGGCGCGCATAAACGCGCATATAAAAACGATATAGAGCTGCATCGTGAGGGGAGCGCCGCTCCCCTCACGATGTGGACTTTGATGACTCTTGCGTTTTCGGCAGACGAGGGACATCCTTCCCCCGAATGCTGAAAGCGCAAGATTCATATAAAAGGAGGTTCCCGTACTTATGCATGACGCAGCTTACTATATTCAGATGCTGCTCTCCGGCGTCACGGTGGGCAGCCTGTACGCCCTCATCGCCATCGGCTACACCATGGTCTACGGCATCCTGCGCCTCATTAACTTCGCCCACGGCGACATCTTCATGATGGCAGGCTTTTTTATGGTGTATATCTCCGCTTCCTGCTCCTTGGCGGTGTCCATTCCGCTGGTGCTGCTGCTGACGGTGCTTTTGGGCGTAGCCATTGAAAAGGCGGCGTATAAGCCCCTGCGCACGGCGCCGAGAATGTCCGTGATGATCTCGGCCATCGGCGTGAGCTACCTGCTGCAGAATCTGGCCAACTATATCACCGGCGGCATTGCCCGAGCCTATCCCGATATTCCCTTCCTGACGCAGGTGCTGAACATTGGCGGACTGAACATCAAGCGCATCACCATTGTCACCCCCATCCTCACCATTGCGCTGGTGGCGGTGCTGGTGATCCTCATTCAGAAGACCAAGATCGGCATGGCCATGCGCGCCGTGTCCCGCGACTTTGAGACCTCGCAGCTCATGGGCATCAAGATCAACAGCGTCATTTCCATGACCTTTGTCATCGGCTCGTTTTTGGCGGCTGTGGCCTCTATTCTGTATTTTTCCAATTATGGACAGGTCAGCCCCATGATCGGTGCTATGCCCGGCCTGAAAGCGTTCGTGGCGGCTGTGTTCGGCGGCATCGGCTCCATTCCCGGCGCTGTCATCGGCGCTTTCATCATCGGCATCTGCGAGTCCTTTATCAAAGCCAATGAAAACATCGCCGTGTTCAGCAACGCTTTTACCTTTGCCCTGCTGATCGTGATCCTGCTGTGCAAGCCCAACGGCCTGTTCGGCGAGAAACTGACGGAGAAGGTGTAAGCGTATGAAGAATAATAAGAAAAGAAATCTGCTGCTGTCACTGATCCTGGCAGCCGTCTGCATCGCGTTTTTGCTGTATGTGGATAAGTTCCAGCATTACTCCATGCTGGCTACCGTTTTGAAAAAAGGCGCCATCTACTCGCTGGTGGCGGTGTCGCTGAACCTGCTCAACGGCTTCACGGGTCTGTTTTCCCTGGGGCAGGCGGGCTTCATGATGATCGGCGCTTATACCTATGGCATCCTCACCATCCCTGTGGCGGATCGACTGGGTGTGTATCAGTATTTTGACGGCGGCATCGTGCAGTTCTGCTTGCCCATGATCGTGGGTCTTATTCTGGCGGGCGTCGTGCCGGCTATCTTTGCTTGGCTCATCGGCCTGCCGGTGCTGAAGCTCAAGAGCGACTATCTGGCCATTGCCACCCTGGGCTTTGCCGAGATCATGCGCGCCATCATCCAGTGGAAGCAGGTGGGGCCGCTGACCAACGCGTCCAACCTGTTGCGCGGATTTGCCGACTTTGATTCCGTTCTGTTCCCCTTCATCGTGTCGGCCATCTGCATTGCCTTCATCGTGCTGCTTATTAACTCCACCTACGGCCGTGCCTTCAAGGCTATCCGTGACGACGAGATCGCTGCCGAGGCCATGGGTATCAACCTGGCCAAGCACAAGATGCAGGCTTTCCTCATCAGCTCCTTCTTCGCCGGCGTGGGCGGCGCGCTGCTGGCTATGTTCCAGTCCAGCGTCCAGGCCAACACCTTTACCTCCACCATGACCTACGAGATCCTGCTCATTGTGGTCATCGGCGGTATCGGCTCTGTCACCGGCTCCATCATCGGTTCCTTCCTGTACATTGCCAGTTCCGAGTGGTGGCTGCGCTTTTTGGACGACCCCATGCCCTATCTGGGCGTGAACATCCCGTTCATGCGGGGCGGCTTCCGCATGCTGGTGTTCTCCGTGGTCATCATGATCGTGGTGCTGTTCTTCCGCAAGGGCATCATGGGCGACAGGGAGTTCTCCTGGGACGGCATCATCAACTTCTTCAAAAAACTCTTTAAGAAGAAGGAAAAGACCGCAAAGGAGGTGGCCTCCAAATGAAAAACGTGCTGAAAGTGGAAAACGTCACCATGCAGTTCGGCGGCGTGGTGGCCGTGGATAACCTGACCATGGAGGTCAATGAAGGCGAGATCGTGGCGCTCATCGGCCCCAACGGCGCCGGCAAGACCACGGCGTTCAACGTCATCACCGGCGTGTACGCCCCCACCAACGGGCGGGTGTGCTTCAACGAGAAGTGCATCGTGCGCAATCACCCCACCGGCAAGATGAAAAAAATCTATAGGGGCGAGGATCCCGCCATGTATACGGCGCAGCTTGCTCCGGAGGAGGCTCTGGAGGACGAGGCGCTGAAGGCGTGGAAGCAGGCGCAGAAGGAGCGGGACGAGTACGCTTTTTCCGACCATATTTTGGCGCCCACGCCGGACAAGATCACGGCGCTGGGCATGGCGCGTACCTTCCAGAACATCCGCCTGTGGAAGAGCCAGACGGTGTTTGACAACGTGCTCATCGCCAAGCATCTGCGCCGCACCAGCAACCTCTTCACCGCGGCCCTCCATCTCAACGGCAAGGAGGAGACGCGGCAGAGAGCCGAGGTGCTGGAGCTGCTGAAGCTGGTGGGGCTGGAGGACTTGAAGGACGAGCTGGCTACCTCCCTGCCCTACGGCAAGCAGCGCCGGCTGGAGATCGCCCGCGCCCTGGCCACGGATCCCACGCTGCTGCTGCTGGACGAACCGGCCGCCGGCATGAATCCGCAGGAGACCTTGGAGCTGACGCATTTCATCGGCGAGATCCGCAAAAAATTCAACATGACCATCCTGCTCATCGAGCACCACATGGATCTGGTCATGGACATTGCCGACCGCATCTATGTGCTGGACTTCGGCAAGCTGATCGCCCAGGGCACGCCTGCGGAGATCCAGAGTAACGAGCGCGTTATCGACGCATACTTGGGGGTGGTTGAAGATGCTGAAGATTGAGAATTTGCATGTATCCTATGGCGGCATCAAGGCCCTGCGGGGCATCAGCCTGGAGGTGCCGGACGGCAAGATCGTCACTCTGATCGGCGCCAACGGCGCAGGCAAATCCACCACTCTGCGCACCATCTCCGGTCTGGTGAAGGCCGACAGCGGCTCCATTACCTACGACGGCCAGGAGCTGCTGGGTAAGCCCATCAACAAGATCCTGGAGGCGGGCATCGCCCAGTCCCCCGAGGGGCGGCGGGTGTTCGCTAACCTCTCCGTTCTGGAGAATCTGAAGGTGGGCGCTTACCTCCGCAAGGATAAGGCCGGCATCGAGAAGGACCTCCAGTGGGTCTACTCCCTGTTCCCCCGTCTGGAGGAGCGGAGCTGGCAGCTGGCGGGCACGCTGTCCGGCGGCGAGCAGCAGATGCTGGCCGTGGGGCGCGCGCTGATGAGCCGGCCGAAGGTTTTGATGATGGATGAGCCGTCGCTGGGTCTGGCGCCGCTGGTGGTGCAGGGCATTTTCGACATCATCCGCACCATCAACAAGGAGGGCGTCACCGTGCTGCTCATTGAGCAGAACGCCAACATGGCGCTGAAAGTGGCGGATCTGGCCTATGTGCTGGAGACCGGTACCATCACCAAGTTCGGCACTGGTGCCGAGCTGCTGGCAGACGAGTCTATCAAAGAGGCTTATCTGGGCAAGAGCAAAAAGTAACACGAAAAAGGGCCTCGCAGAGTTTGCCGCCCACAGGCGGCAAAAAATTGAGATCATTTTTCACCGCGACATGTGCGTGGGGGAAAATACTTTTCAGGCTGCAAGTGTGGACTTTTTGCGCATGGCGCAAAAAGTATGCGCGCAGCAGACTGCAAGCTTTTGGGCAGAAAAATCCAAAAGATTTTTCGCCAGTTAATAAAGCGCCCATACCCATCGGGGTGTGGGCGTTTTTTCGAGGGAGCGAGAGCATGACGACCTATGCAATAATGGTGCTGGCGGCGCTGGCCGGCGGCATCATCCAGCCGCTGACGGGCTTCGGCTCGGCGGTGATCCTGATGGTGGCGGGGCAGTATTTTTTTGATATGACCGTTGCCCCCAGCGTGGCGGCGAGCGGGCAGAGGCATTCGCCCCTACGCGAGACATGGGGGTGCGGTGCACGGGGAACGGATTGCCACACCGGCGTGCGCGCCGGTTCGCAATGACATGTTTTGCGGGGCACGGTGCAGGCGGGCGGGATAGAACCCCGCCCCTACGCAGAGCAAGAGGTGCCATGCGTATCGGCGGCGGGGTGAGAGCACCCCGCCCTACGGCTCGAATGGAGGGCGGCGCAGGAGGAATACGGATTGCCACACCAGTGACGTCGGTCACTGGTTCGCAATGACAAGAGATATAGGCGCGGTGCGTAGCCGGGCGGGGCGTCAGGGACGCCGACCCCTACGGAAGCGTTGCAGGAAGTGCGGCGATTATCGGGCGGAACGATGCGGGCATCGTCCCCTGTAACAAAAAACGGAGGTTCCCCTAGGGGAACCTCCGAAATTTTTGGACAATCGGCCGTTACACAGCCGCTGTGTCGGCGGGCTGCTCCTGCGCGGGAGCGGCGGCCTTTTCGATGGCGACTTTGCCATCTTGCAGGCAGATGTGGGCGGTGTCGCCGCTTTGCAACTTGCCCTCCAGCATCTGCTCGGCCACGGCGTCCTCCACCTCGTTCTGGATAGCTCGGCGCAGGGGACGGGCGCCATACTGGGGATCGAAGCCGTCCTTGGCCAGCGCGGTGACGGCCTCGTCGTCGGCCAGCAGCGTGATGCCCTGCTGCGCCATGCGCTTGCCGGTGATCTCCAGCATGCGCTGGGCGATGCGGCGGATGTCCTCCTCCGTGAGCTGGCGAAACACGATGGTCTCATCGATACGGTTCAGGAACTCCGGCTTGAAGGTGCGGCGCAGCTCGTCCATGACGGCCTGCCTGATGCGGCCAAACCGCGCCTTTTCGTCGGCGTCGGTCTCCCGCCCGTCAAAGCCCAGAGGCTTGTCGGCGGCGGTGATGTTCCGAGCGCCCACGTTGCTGGTCATGACGATGATGGTGTTCTTGAAGTCCACGCGGCGACCCTGGGAGTCGGTGACGATGCCGTCCTCCAGAATTTGCAGCAGGATGTTCCAGACATCCTCATGTGCCTTCTCGATCTCATCGAACAGCACCACGGAATAGGGCTTGCGGCGCACCTTTTCTGTGAGCTGGCCGCCCTCCTCGTGTCCCACATAGCCGGGAGGCGAGCCTACCAGACGGGACACGGTGTGCTTTTCCATATACTCGGACATGTCGATGCGGATCATGTCGTTCTCGCTGCCGAACATGACCTCGGCCAGCGCCTTGCACAGCTCCGTTTTGCCCACGCCCGTGGGACCCAGGAACAGGAACGAGCCGATGGGACGCTTGGGATCCTTCAGACCCACGCGGCTGCGGCGGATGGCCTTGGCCACGGCGGTGACGGCCTCGTCCTGCCCCACCACGCGCTGGTGCAGCACTTCCTCCAGCTTCAGCATACGCTGGCTCTCGTCCTCGGTGAGGCGGGTGACGGGGATACCCGTCCAGCCGGCCACCACCTTGGCGATGTCCTCCTCACCCACGATGCCGCGGTTCACGGCGAGATTCTTGCGCCAGTTTTCCCGCTCGATCTCCGCCTGCTCCAGATAGTTCTGCTCGATGTCCCGCAGCTGAGCGGCCTTTTCATAGTCCTGCGCCGCGAGGACTTCCACTTTTTCCTTGCGCAGGGCGGCGATCTTCTCCTCCAGACTCTTCAGCTCCGGCGAAGCGGATTCGGCGTCCATGCGCACGCGGCTGGCGGCCTCGTCCATGAGGTCGATGGCCTTATCGGGCAGGAAACGGTCGTTGATATACCGCACGGACAGGCGCACGGCGGCCTCCACGGCCTCGTCGGTGATGGTCAGCTTGTGGTGCGCCTCGTATTTGTCCCGCAGACCCTTGAGGATCTCGATGGCGGTTTCGGGGGTAGGCTCAGCCACGGTCACCGGCTGGAAGCGGCGCTCCAGAGCGGCATCCTTCTCGATGTACTTGCGGTACTCGTTGAGGGTGGTGGCGCCCACCACGCGGATCTCGCCTCTGGACAGGGCGGGCTTGAGGATATTGGCGGCGTCCACGGCGCCCTCGGCGGAGCCGGCGCCCACGATGGTGTGCAGCTCGTCGATGAACAGGATCACGTTGCCGGCCTTTTTCACCTCGTCGATGGTCTTTTTGATGCGCTCTTCAAATTCGCCCCGGTACTTGGTGCCGGCCACCATGCCCGACAGATCCAGCGAAAGAACGCGCTTATCCAGCAGCTCCTCCGGCACGTCGGCGGCAGCGATGCGCTGCGCCAGCCCCTCGGCGATGGCGGTCTTGCCGACGCCGGGCTCGCCGATGAGCACGGGGTTATTCTTGGTGCGGCGGGACAGGATCTGGATGACCCGCTGGATCTCCTTTTCCCGCCCGATGACGGGATCCAGCTTGCCCTGGCGGGCGGCCTCCGTCAGATCGCGGGTGAACTCCGCCAGAGTCTTGCCCTTTTTGCCGTCCTCCCGATGGGACAGGGGCATGCTGCCGCCTGCGGCAGCGCGGGGTCCTTCGTTGATCTTCTGCACAACGGAGCTGTACATCTTCTTGGGGTCGATGCCCACGGTCTCCAGCACGCGGATGGCCATGTTGCTGCCCTCCCGCAGCAGCCCCATGAGCAGATGCTCCGTGCCGATGCAGGCCGCGCCCATGCGCATGGCTTCGGACACAGCCAGCTCCACGGCGCTCTTGGCGCGGGGGGTCAGACCCTGAGAGGGGGCTGCGCCGGACAGACCCTTGCCCACGCTGCGCTCCAGCACGGTGCAGATCATGTCCTCGGTCATGCCGTATTCCCGCATGACCCGATGGGCAATGCCGTCCTCCTCCCGCATCAGTCCCAGCAGGATATGCTCGGTGCCCACATAGCCGTGACCCATTTCTTCGGCGGCCTCCTGCGCCAGACGCAGAGCCTCCTCAGCACGGGGAGTAAATTGGTTTTCATGAGTCATATAAAACACTTCCTCTCGGTTTTGTCATTGTGTATCCGGTATGTCCGGTGTGTCCGCCGCCCTCACTGCTGCGGGGGCAGGGTGCGAAGCTCGTCCCGCAGACGGGCGGCTTCCTCGTAATTTTCGCTTTCCACGGCAGCTTTCAACTGCTCCTGCAGGGCGTTGCGCCGGCGCTGGCTGCGCAGCTCTTCCTGCTGCGCCTTGTCCACAAGGCCGGCTCTTTCTGCGGGCTGCGCCTGCTGGGGCTGATCCGGCTCCGGAAACTCCGTCAGCATGCGGCTGCCGAAACCGTCCATAAACGGCTCCAGCAGGGAAAACGGCCGACTGAAAAAGTCGTCGCCGAACAGGCTCATGGGACGCATGCTGCGCCGCAGGGAGTCGGCATAGCCCATTTGCTGGGCGCAGTCCTGACACAGGTGTACCTGCGTCACATGGCCGTTTACGCTGCTCTTATAGAAAAATGTGGCCTCATTTCTTCCGCAATGTTCACACTTCATAATATGTTCCTCCTTACTTCCGTTCAAACCAGATGGATGAGAATTTGTTTCAAAATATCCGCCCGCAGGGCGTCGCGGTGCTCCTTGGGCACGGAGCGCAGGGCGGTGTCAGACGTGGCCCACAGGGCGGTCTGGGCGGCGGTGCGCTCCAGCGCTTCGGACTGCACCAGATTGGTCAGCAGCGCGCGGGCGCTGTGGCTGTCCAGCTCGTCGCCGATGGAGCCGATGATGTGCATCAGCAGCTCCTGGCGATCCATCCGCACACGGGTGATGCGGATGTACCCGCCGCCGCCCCGCCGGCTCTCCACAATGTAGCCGTGCTCCGGAGAGAAGCGGGTGGACATGACATAGTTGATCTGGCTGGGCACGCACCCGAACCGCTGCGCAAGGTCGCTGCGCTGCAGCTCCAGCACGCCGTTGGCCTCGTCCAGCGCCTCCTGAATAAATCCGGCGATAACATCTGAAATACCCATATCCATTTTCCTCCGTTTCTGACTTTGACTTTCTTTGACTTTAGTATAGCCTTTTGCGGCCAATTGTCAAGAGGAAATGCTTGACTTTCTTTGACCTTTTTGAAAACAATTTGTGAACATGAGAATATTTTTGTTTTCTTTTGACAAAAGCAAAGATTTCCGGATAGTTTATGCTTGCTTTTTTGAATTCTTATGATACAATGAGGGTACAAATCTTAATGGAGGTGCTCTTATGGCTTATCAGATCGGTTCTGCTTGCGTCAGCTGCGGCGCTTGCGCAGATGCTTGCCCCGTGGGTGCTATTTCCCAGGGCGATGCTACCTATGTGATCGATGCAAACGCTTGCCTGGACTGCGGTTCCTGCAGCGATACTTGCCCCAACGGCGCTATCAGCCCCGCTGAATAATTCTTACATAGTAGCAAACAGACACCGCAGGGCATTGCCCTGCGGCGTTTTTTTGCCGAAAAAACGAAGTTTTTTCGGCAAAAGAGCTGCAGGCTGCTGCGCGCATAATTTTAGCGTGAGGTGCAAACTCTGCGAGGCTTTTTTACGGGTGGATACCCATTGCCCTGCGGGGGTTTTTATATTATAATAGGAAAAAATGTTGGCAGGAGGGAGCTGCCGTGGTAAAACAGGATCAGCTTTGGCCGGACGGCTTCCGGTTTTTGTTTGACGACGGGCTGTTTCAGCCGAGCACGGATTCGTTCCTGCTGGGGAGCTTCCCGCTGCTGCGCAAAGGGCTGCGGGTGTGCGATCTGGGGGCGGGGACGGGTCTGCTGGGGCTTTTGCTGCTGGCCAGAGAGCCGTCTTTGCGTGTGACCAACGTGGAGCTGCAGGCGGCGGCGGTGGAGCTTTCCCGCCGGAATACGGAGCTGAACGGGCTGGAGGAGCGGGTCGTCAATTTGCAGGCGGATCTGCGGGAGCCGGCGCAGATGCCGGCGGCGGGGTGCTTTGATCTGGTGGTGAGCAATCCGCCGTATTTCGACGCGGGGCGGGGTGCCGTGGCGCGGGAAAAGAGCCGCAGCGTGGCGCGGTCGGACGTGACGTGCACGCTGCCGCAGCTCTGCGACGCTGCCGGACGGCTGCTGCGTTACGACGGCAGCTTCTGCGTGGTGTTCCGCACGGAGCGCATGGCGGAGCTGTTTGCCTGTCTGCGGGAGCGCGGTCTGGAGCCGAAGCGCCTGCGCATGATACAAAACACGGCAGGCAGCGCCCCCAAGCTGCTGCTTTTGGACGCCAGAAAGGGCGGCAAGGCGGGGCTTTCCGTGCTGCCGCCGCTGCTGCTGCGGGACGAAAACGGCGGTGAAACGCCGGAGCTGGCGCAGATCTATTTTCGGGATAAGGAGTGATGAAAATGATGGCCGGAACGCTCTATCTGGTGGCAACGCCTATCGGTAATCTGGGAGATTTTTCGCCCCGAGGCGTGGAAACGCTGCAGACGGCGGACTTCATCGCGGCTGAGGACACACGGGTGTCTGTGAAGCTGCTGAACCATTTCGGCATCAAAAAACCCTTGGTGAGCTATCATGAGCACAACCGTGCGGCGGCGGGACAGGCCATTCTGGCGCGCCTGCTGGCAGGGGAGAGCTGCGCCCTGGTGACGGATGCCGGCACGCCGGCCATCAGCGACCCCGGCGAGGACTTAGTGCGGCTGTGCGGGGAAAACGGAGTCACCGTGGAGGCCATCCCCGGCTGCTGCGCCGCCATATGCGCCCTGGCGGTGTCGGGGCTGCCCACGGGGCGGTTCACCTTTGAGGGCTTTCTCTCCGCCAACAAAAAAGAGCGCCGCACGGCGCTGCTGAAGCTGAAATGCGAGGAGCGCACTATGGTTTTTCACGAGGCGCCCCACAAGCTGCGCGCTACCCTCGCGGACATGGCGGAGATTTTGGGCGACCGGCCGGCGGCGCTGTGCCGCGAGCTGACGAAGCTCCACGAGGAGACCCTGCGCACCACCCTTTTGCAGGCGGCGGAGTTATACAGGGAAAAGGAGCCGCGGGGCGAATATGTGCTGGTGGTGGCCGGCGCGCAGCCGGCGGAGGAGCCGGCGGTCTCGCTGGAGGAGGGCGTGCGGCGGGTGCAGCGCCTGCGGGAAGCGGGCATGAAAATGAAGGAGGCCGTCCGCACGGTGTCCGCCCAGACGGAGCTGAACAAAAACGACCTCTACGAGGCCGTGCTGAAGGCAGAATAAAAACAGCAGAATAAAAAACAGAGGAGAGCAATTTCTCCTCTGTTTTTTATGGGCGGAGTTTTTTCAGTTGAGCCAGGCATTTGGGACAGACGTTTTTCCCCTTGAACACCTGAATGTTCTCGGTGCCCTCGCAGAAGATGCACCGCTCCTCGAACTTTTGCAGAATGACGGAGGTGCCGTCCACATAGATCTCCAAAGGATCCTTTTCCGCAATGTTCAGAGTGCGCCGCAGCTCTGCCGGCAAAACGATTCGGCCAAGCTCATCGACCTTCCTCACAATTCCGGTAGATTTCACACATATTCCCCTTTTGTCCTTATTGGTGTTTTTTCATTATGTCACAGTGTACCGTTAAAGTCAACCGAAATTCGACAATTTCTCCGTATTTCATATTTATTATTCGTTGATTTTGTGCATATAGTCCTATGAGGTGAGGGAAATGGCAATGGCGATCGTGTGGGGCGCCATGGTAATGGCGTCCGTGGTGTGCGGGATGGCCGGCGGGCGGATGGCGCAGGTGTCGGCGGCGGCGCTGGAGGGTGCGCGGGCGGCGGTGGAGCTGTGCATCTCGCTGGCGGGGGTGCTGTGCCTGTGGTCGGGGTTCATGGAGCTGCTGAAGCAGTGCGGGCTGGAGCGGAAGTTGGCGGCGCTGTTCCGCCCGCTTATGCGGCGGCTGCTGCCGCAGGCCAGTCGGGACGCGGAGACCATGGCGGCGGTGAGCGGCAATCTCTCGGCCAATCTTCTGGGGCTGGGCAATGCCGCCACGCCGCTGGGCATCCGCGCCGCGCGGCGCATGGCGCTGGGGGCAGAGGGCAGAGCCACCGATGAGCTGTGCCGGCTGGTGGTGCTGAACACCGCGTCCGTGCAGCTGCTGCCCACCACGGTGGCAGCGGTGCGGGCGGGGTGCGGGTCGGCGGCACCCTTTGACATTTTGCCGGCGGTGTGGGTCAGCTCGATCCTGTCGGTGTCCGTGGGGCTGCTGGCCGCGCGGCTTTTAGAACGGGTGGTGCGCTGATGGTTTTGACAAAATTCAGCGACTATCTTATTCCCCTGCTGTTGGCGGGGGCGGCGCTCTACGCCCTGTGCCGGCGGGTGGACGTGTTTTCGGCGCTGACTACCGGAGCGGGAGAGGGGCTGTCCGTGGTGCTGCGGATATTGCCGCCGCTGGTGGCGCTGCTGACGGCGGTGTATATGCTCAGAGCCAGCGGCGCGCTGGAGCTGCTGACGGAGCTGCTGACGCCGGTGCTGACGTTTTTGGGCATCCCGCCGGAAACGGTGGGGCTACTGCTCATCCGCCCCGTCAGCGGCAGCGGCGCGCTGGCCGTGGGCAGCGACATCATGCAGACCTACGGCCCCGACAGCACCATAGGCCGCACCGCCGCGGTGATGTTGGGGAGCACGGAAACCACGTTTTACACCGTGGCGGTATACTACGGCGCCGCAGGGATCCACCGCACCCGCCACACCATTCCGGCGGCGCTGGCGGCGGACATCGCCGGCTTTCTGGCGGCGGCGTGGACGGTGCGGTGGATGTTTTGATGCAAAAAAATAATGCCGATAGATTTGAAACGATTTCTTATGAGAAAAAATAATAGAAGCTCGCCACCTTTTCGATGGCGAGCCTTTATTTTGCGAAGTTACATCTTCTCCGGCGCAGAGCAGCCGATGAGGGTCATGCCGTTTTTCAGGACGCTGCGGGCAGTGTCTGCCAGCAGCAGGCGCGCCTTCAGCAGCTCCTCCGCCTCCCCCTTGATGCGGCAGGCGTTATAGAACTTGTGGAAGGCGGCGGCCAGCTCCGTGAGGTAGCGGTTGATGAAGCTGGGGTCGTAGTCGCGGGCGGCCAGACGCACGATGTCGCAGTAGCTGGCGATCTGCTTGATGAGCGCCAGCTCCGTGGGGTCGGCGAGAAGGGAGAAGTCCACTTCGTCGGCGCTCGGCACGGCGTGGCCGTCGGCGGCCAGATTCTTCAGCAGCGTGCAGATGCGGGCGTGGGCGTACTGCACATAGTACACGGGGTTTTCACTGTCCTCCCGCACGGCCAGACCCAGATCGAACTCCATCTGCGTTTCCGGCTTGGCGTTGAAGAAGTAGCGGCAGGCGTCCACGGGCACCATGTCCAGCAGATCCGTCAGGGACACGGCCTTGCCCGTGCGCTTGGACATGCGCACCACCTCGCCGTCCTGCACCAGCTTCACAAGCTGCATGAGCACGATGTCCAGCCGATGCGCGCCGTCCAGCCCCAGAGCGTCCATGGCGCCTTTGAGGCGGGCGACGTGGCCGTGGTGGTCGGCGCCCCAGATATTGATGACCTTGTCGAAGCCGCGGACGGCAAATTTATTGCGGTGGTAGGCGATGTCGGCGGCGAAATAGGTGTAAAACCCGTTGGCGCGGCGGAGCACGTCGTCCTTCAGCCCCAGCTTCTCAATGGCCTCGTCGGTCTTGCCGGCGGCCTTGAGCTGAGCGGCGAGAATTTCGGAGGTCTTCAGCCACAGGGCGCCGTCCTTTTCGTAGGTGTAGCCCCGCTTGGTCAGCTCCGCCACGGAGTCGGCCACATAGCCGCTCTCATGGAGGCTGGACTCGAAGAACCACTCATCGTACTGAATGCCGTAGCGGGCCAAGTCAGCCTTCATCTTGGGGATGTTATGGTCCAGGCCGAACCGGGCCAGCGCGTCGTGGCGGGTCTTTTCGTCCGCGTTCAGGAGGCTATCGCCGTGGGCGTCGGCGTAGAGCTGCGCCAGCTCGCGGATGTCGTCGCCGTGGTAGCCGTCCTCGGGGAACTCCACGGCGTCCTCACCCTTGAAAATTTGGAAATAGCGGGCTTCCAGACTCTTGGCAAATTTTTCGATCTGATTGCCGGCGTCATTGACATAGAACTCCCGCCATACGTCGGCGCCGGACTTTTGGAGCACGGAGGCCAAGGTGTCGCCCAGCACGCCGCCGCGGGCGTTGCCCATGTGCATGGGGCCGGTGGGGTTGGCGGAAACGAACTCCACCATGTACTTTTTGCCCCGCAGGGTGTCGTTTTCACCGTAGGCTTTGCCCGCCTGCTGCACGGCGCGCACGGTCTCGCCGAACCAGCGCGTGCCCAAGGTGAAGTTCAGGAACCCAGGGCCGGCCATGGCGGCGGAGGTGAAGTAGCTGCCGGAAAGCTCCATGTTGTCCAGCAGGAGCTGCGCCAGCTCACGGGGGTTCTTCTTCAGCGCCTTGGCAGCGGCCAGACAGAAGGTGGTGGTGTAGTCGCCGTTGGCGGTGTCCTTGGGGATCTCCACCGAGGGCTGCACGGGGCAGCCGGCGGGCAGAAGGCCGGCGTCGGCAGCCTTGTTATAGGCCTGCAGGGTCAGCTCCAGCACCTGCGTCTTGGCGTTTTGGATCATATTCATAGTAACTCTCTCCTTACTTTTTCTTTGGAAACACGGTCTGCAAAAAATTCGCAGAGTTTGCCGCCTGCGGGCGGCAAGTTTTTTCGCCGGTTATTTTTTTAGAAACAGGCTGACGCGCAGCGCGCTCACCGGCTGCATCCCCACCAGCAGCATGTATTCCAGCACCACCGAGCCGTCCCTGCGGCCGGAGAGATCCCACTTGACCTCTTTGGTTTTCACGTTCAGGGTCAGGCTGCCTTGAGGCGTTTTGATCTGGGTGGCGGTGACGGCGGCGGGATCCAGCAGCAGGCCGTAGCCCTCCCCTTCGTTCACCACGATGGCGCGGCCGGTGTCCGTTTCCAGCTTGACGTCCGAGCGGAGGGTGGCCTTTTCGTCCTCGCAGTTCACGGCTTCGTATTGCAGGTGCCAGCCGTACTCGGTCTTCTCCACCGCGGCGGTGCCCTCCATGCGGATCACGTCCTCCACGCCGCCGAACACGCTGCGGCTGGCCACCCGTATCTGTGCGGTTCCTTCCATGATTTTCTCCTTAATATCGGTCAATATCCACCGGCAGGACGGGCTTTTTCAGCTCCTCCTGCAGAAAACGGCTGGCCATGACGCCGAAATCCGAGGGCTGGTCGCTGGCGTACAGGGTGGCGTCCCCGACCTGCTCCGCCGCCAGCATATCGCCGCTTTGCAGCGTCTCCTGCAGCGCCCGAGCCGCTTCCGCGCCGGCGTTGATAAGCGTGACGCCCGACCCCATGACGCGGCCGATGACCTCCGTCAGCAGGGGGTAGTGGGTGCAGCCGAGGATCAGCGTGTCGATGCCCGTTTGCCGCAGAGGCTCCAGATACTCCCGCGCCACGGTCTCAATGACCACGTCCCCGAGCTTGTAGCGCCCGTTTTCCACCAGCGGCACGAACAGGGGACACGCCTTGGCGATGACCTCCACGGCGGGATCAATGGCGGCGATGCAGCGCTCATAGGCGCCGCTGCGGACAGAGGCGGCGGTGGCGATAAGCCCCACGCGGCGTTTTTTCGTGACCGCAGCGGCGCGGCGGCAGGCAGGCTCCACCACGCCTAAAATGGGCAGGTCATTCTCCTGCCGCAGCACGGGCAGGCAGGTGGTGGACACGGTGCCGCAGGCCACCAGAATGGCCTTGATGTCGAAGCTGCGGAGAAAATGCACGTCCTGGCGGGCGTATTTCAGCAGGATCTCCGCCGAGCGGCCGCCGTAGGGCACACGGGATGAGTCCCCGAAGTATATAATGTTTTCAGAGGGGAGGAGCTTTCGCAGCTCCCGCACGGCGGTCAGACCGCCCACGCCGGAGTCGAAAACGCCCACGGGCCGCTGATCCATGTGGATTCACCTCAAATCGCATATAATAATAGTAACCAATCAATTATACTATGGATCGCCGTCTATCACAAGGAAAATTTGGCGCAGCTGCCCATTTTTTTCAGTGGCAATTTCTCCTTTCTTCTGCTATACTGAAACGCAACAGGGAAGCAAACGGCAAGGAGGTGCCTGTTATGGATCTTAAACTGACGCAAAAACAGTTCCGGCGGCTGCTGGATCTGGTGTATATCGGCAACTGGGTGCTCAACTCCACCCGAGGTGACGACCGGATCCGGGAGTATGATCAGGTGGAGAGTCTGGTGTTTTCCCACTGCCTGCAAAACGGCATGGCCAAGCTCACGGAGCTGTACGAGGGGGAGCTGATCCCTTCCCGCGCCTTTGCCGAGGGCGGCATCCACGAGGCCATCATGGCCTATGAGGACAATGTGTTTTTCGAGATCCTGGCGCAGGAGCTTGCCCTGCGGGATCTGGACGATCCCCCCATCACGGAGGAGAACTACGACGAGGTCATGGAGCGGATGAACGAGTATCTGGGCGAATTCCAGCGCCACGGCACGGACAACGTGACGGTGGAGATAGAGGAGTGACAAGTCAAAAAAGAGACGCGGGAAGGAGGCACTTCGTAAGGAAGTGTCTCCTTCGGCTTTTGTAATCAGCCGGAATGATTGGATTGTAGGTAAAAAAACAATCATATTGGAGGGTTACAAAATGGAAAAGTACATCTACAACGAGAAAAACGGACTTTGGTATGAATTGCAAGATGATTACTATCTTCCTTGCTTAAAACTACCGGAGGATGAAACGGCGCATATCGGCGTATGGGGACGACGGCATCTGCGGTATCTGAAGCAGCATCACAGGGTACGCTACTATAATTTGCTCGCCACCGGAAAACTGAACAGTTATCTTGCCGACATTGACCGGCAAGCAGAGGGAATGTTCTCTCGGCTGGTAAAGCAGCTTACCGAAAAAGAGGGCGTGACGGAAACGCTCAAAGCGGAAAACCAAATGCTGTGGGTACAGAAGATGAACAATCTGAAAAACGCCGCTATGGAAATCGTATCAAACGAGCTTATTTATCGCTAACACTGCACAAGTAAGGTCGCCGTCAACAGACGGCGGCTTTTCTCATTTCGGGTGTAATTCGAAAGCCACATCATACATTTTTCGGGAGCAATCCTGCCGTTTGGTACACAGTAGTATACCTTCTCCGAAACAATGGCTGGGATATTGGATCGGGATAGGACACCCACTCGCTTTCATCGAGAAAGACGGTTTTCTTTTTGCGGTAGTCCAGCGATTGGGTTTTGTTGCCGCAATGCCAGCCCTTATATTTGGGATTTTGCGGGATGTGACCGACGGTGCTTGTGTTAAAGGCATTACCCTACAAGCTGGTATAGCCGCGGCGGGTCAGTTCCTGTGATAAGCTACGAAGACTGTACTGGCCGGTTTCATAGCGTTCAAATATCTGCCTCACTGCCTCAGCCTACTCCGGGATGATTCGTTCTGCAATGGTCTACACAAATGTGGTGGGGCTTGTATGATTTTGTCGATGATAGGCTTTAGCACCGGGGGCTCTGCACCCGTTTTGCACGCAGTACTTTTGAGAAAATTCGCATTTAACTTGGGATTTCAAAAAAACCATGGTACACTGCAAAAACAAATGCGGGTCAGCGAAAACGGACAGGAGGCGAAAGGCGATATGGCATGGGAAGAAGAATGGACCTGCGACTGTGAGCCGGATCCTTCGGCAGAGCATCGCCGGGAAAAGGAAAAACGCGCCCTCCATATAGAGCAGAGAAAGCGGCACAAAGAGTGGCTGTGCCGAGAGCTGTCCGGTAGCGGAAACTGCAAGCTGTCCATTTGGGTAGACAGCCGGAAGAAAAAATCCGGCGAAATCATCCTCATCAGACGCTATAAGAACAGCAATATCCAGTGCCGGCTGAAAAAATGCTCGAAGCATATTGTC
>OMQS01000109.1 GCA_900313295.1 uncultured Eubacteriales bacterium | reverse complement strand
GGCTCTGCAAGGTTCGGCCGCCCTTTCCCCCTCAGTGGGGAGGGGCGGCTTTTCTGCGTCCGCGGCGGCGGGGAAGGGCTTGACAAGCGGACGGTTTTGATTAAAATAAAGACAGAACGATAGGGAGAACGAAGTATGAACGGATTCTACTATAACGGCCTGCTACGCGAGGAAAAGACGGCCTATGAGCAGATGAAAGCCGGCTTTGAGGCGCTGGCGGCCACGGTGCGGGTGGTGCGGCTGGAGCAGAAGCGGCTTGCGGAGGTGTACCTGCGGCTGAAGCTGGACGAGCCGCTGCTGTTTTATGTGACGGGGTACAGCTACCGGTTCTACCCCGCGTCGGATCATGTGGAGCTTATTCCGGAGTACCTCTTTGAAAAGAGCAAGATCCGCACCCATCAGCAGGCTGTTTCTGCTCGCATCCAACGGCTCACTCGGCCGTTGCAGGGGAAAAGTCAGGCGGAAAAGGAGCTGTATATCCACGACTTCATTCTGGATAACGTCCGCTACGACAAGCTGAAAAAGTCCTACTCCCACGAGGTCATCGGCCCCCTGACACAGGGAGTGGGTGTGTGCGAGGGCATTGCCAAAACGGTGAAGGCGCTGTGCGACGCCGTGGGCTTGGAATGCATCATCGC
Source organism: uncultured Eubacteriales bacterium (assembly GCA_900313295.1). GTDB lineage: Bacteria > Bacillota > Clostridia > Oscillospirales > Oscillospiraceae > Vescimonas. Next base: position 2,916 of record OMQS01000109.1, on the reverse strand, counting down.
CCTCAGCGAGGCAAACCCCGAGCAGGGCGTGCGCTACCGCCATACCTGGAATATACTGACAATAGACGGAAAGCGATACCACATGGATGCCACCTTTGACAATTCCCTCCAGCGGGGCGTGCATCGCTACGACTACTACAATCTGGACGACAGGCACATTTTTCTTGACCACGAGAAGCTGGTGCTGCCGGTGCCGGTCTGCACGGAGGACAAGGGGTACTTCTACCGTTCCGTGTCCCTAACGAAGCCTGAAGACGTGGCAAGCCGCGTGGGGCAGGCGCTGCGGAAAAAGCAGAAGAGCTTCGTGTTCCACTGGCGGGGCGGCGGCCTGAATCGGGAGATCCTGCAGGAGCTTGTGCAAAGAGCCGCCGAGGAGGCCGAGAAGAAGGGGCTGGGCGTCCGCTGCGCTGTAAATGTGCGGCAGGCGGTGATCCAGCTGGACTTCGGCGAGGTGGGCGCCACGGAGGTGCAGCAGCCCGACGAGGGGCAGGAGGGTCAAGTGGAAAGCTGAAAGCGGAAAGCGGCAAACCCCCTGTAGGGCAGGGCGGCCACACCTTGCCGGCGGTGCGGTGCATCGGCCATCCTGCGGAGACCTATATGTAAATATTACACCTATATAATATAAGGAGGGTACAACATGGCAAAGAAGGCAGGGCGGAACACCAAGGCGCGCATCGTGTCGGCGGCGTGGAAGCTGTTTTATGAGCAGGGTTACGAGGACACCACGGTGGAGGACATTGTGTTTGAGTCGGAGACATCCAAGGGGTCGTTTTATCACTATTTTGACGGCAAGGATGCCCTGCTTGGCTCTCTGTCGGTGCTATTTGACGAGAAGTACGAGGAACTGCGCCCCCAGCTGGATCCGCAGGCGGACGCCGTGGACACGCTGGTGTTTCTGAACCAGGAGCTGTTCGCCATGATCGACAACAGCGTCTCCCTGGAACTGCTGGCGCGGCTTTTCTCCTCGCAGCTGGTGACCCGCGGCGAAAAGCACCTTCTCGACCGCAGCCGCACCTACTTTAAGCTCCTCTACCAGATCATTCGGGACGGCCAGAGCCGCGGCCAGCTCCGCACGGACATGACCGCCAACGAGATCGCCAAGGCCTACGCCATGTTTGAACGGGGGCTGATGTACGATTGGTGCCTCTGCGGCGGCGAGTACGCCTTGAGCCGCTACAGCGCACAGATGATGCCCATGTTTTTGCAGGGGTTCCGGCCGGCACAGTGATTATTTGAAAAAATTTTTAACGAGCAGGAAATATTACTGCATATATTCTGCTAAAAAATTATTGATATACATAATAAAATCTGCAAAAAATAAGTGCGCTGTATAGAATTCATTCTATACAGCGTTCTGTATTTCGTTCTATTTTGTTTTGTGCTATACTCCACTCTGTTGATGCAATTTATCCTGTAGGAGGAAAAAACAATGAAAATCAGCGAAGTGATCGTATTTGTCATTTATTTGGTGTTCATGCTGGCCATCGGCGTGTACTTCTTCTTCAAGAACCGTGACGGCGGCGAGAAGACCTATTTCCTGGGCGGCCGCCAGATGGGCCCTTGGGTCACGGCTCTGTCCGCCGGCGCCTCCGACATGAGCGCGTGGGTGCTCATGGGTCTGCCTACGTCCATCTATGCACTGGGTCTGGGACAGGTGTGGATCTCTGTGGGTCTGGCTATCGGCTACACCATCAGCTGGATCGTGCAGGCGCCCCGCCTGCGTCGGTTCTCTATCGTGGCCAACGACTCCATCACCATCCCCCAGTACCTCACCAACCGCTTCCTGTCCAAGTCCAAGGCGCTGCAGATCATCTGCGCCGTGATCTTCCTGGTGGCCTACACCGTGTATGCTGCCTCCAGCGTGAAGGCCTGCGGCACCCTGTTCAACACCGTCATCGGCATGGACGAAACGGCGGCCATGTATCTGGCCTCTCTCATCATCATTGCCTACACCTTCCTGGGCGGATTCTCCGCCGTGTGCTGGACGGACTTCTTCCAGGGCATGCTGATGCTGGGCGCTCTGCTCATCGCCCCCATTTTTGCCCTGTTCATGCTCAAGGGTGCCGGCGTGCATGCGGTGGACACCCCCAACTATTTCAACGCTTTCGGCAGCTGGAAGGACATCGTTTCCGGCCTCGGCTGGGGTCTGGGCTACTTCGGCATGCCCCATATCATCATCCGGTTTATGTCTCTTGAGTCTCAGAAGAGCCTGAAAAAGTCCGCCAAGATCGGCATCAGCTGGACGGTACTCATCGTCATCTTCGCCGCCGCTGTGGGCATCATCGGCCGCCTGTTTTTGGGCTATGACGAGTCCATCAACGGCCACTCTCTGGTGTTCCTCACCATGGTGCGCAAGATCTTCCCCGGCGTCATCTCCGGTCTGCTGCTCTCCGCCGTGCTGGCTGCGTCCATGTCCACGGCTGATTCCCAGCTCCTCATGGCCGCCAGCGCCTTCGCCAGCGACGTGTATAAGCCTGTTTTCCGCAAGGATAAGGCCAGCGACAAGGAGATGATGTGGGCCGGCCGCATCGTGGTGCTCATCATCTCCGTAGTGGCGCTGCTCATCGCCTCCAACCCCAACTCCGGCAGCATTATGTCCCTGGTGTCCAACGCGTGGGGCGTGTTCGGCGCGGCCTTTGGCCCCACCATCATGCTGAGCCTGTTCTGGAAGCGGTTCACCTTCGCCGGCGCCGTGGCCGGTATCGTTGTGGGTGCGGCTGTGGACGGCCTGTGGCTGGCCTTCCTGTCCGGCACGGGGATCTACGAGATCATTCCCGCCTTCGCCGCCAGCATGATCGCCGCCATCGTGGCGTCCCTGCTGAGCAAGAAGCCCGACGAGGCCGTGGAGGCGCTGTTCGACAAGGCTGTGAATTACGAGGAGTAACATCATCGACCATACAAAAGACGCTGCGGTAT
>OMQS01000197.1 GCA_900313295.1 uncultured Eubacteriales bacterium | reverse complement strand
ATAAAGCTCTCAAGTTCGCGATAAACGTTTTCTACCGCCGCTTCCGGATCATCAAATGTGCAGTATAGCCGGTACTCATTATTATTGAAAACAATAGCTTCTTTCGTAGAAACGCTTCCAAGGTCGTCCAAAAACTTAGGTCCTTCAAACGGAATGTTCTTTGGAATTATCTGTGCATTTTCGGACACTTCCAATTGAACATCCGCCGCCATTGCAACAGAAGGGAACATCATTAATAGAGCAAGCACCAGAATACAAAAATGGTAAAGCCATGTTGATTTTCTTTTATTGAATATCGTCTTTATCATTCCGGCATAATCTCCCTTCAAGTATTAACAAGATGGTCTATTTACTTGCACTTCCTTTCGCATTGTCAACCCCGCTCACGGGCAGGTCTTTGTGATGGAGGGTGCAGTAAATGTTGTGCTGCCTATTGTGCCGTGAGCGGTCAGCGTATAGGTCTTCCCGCTTTGCACGGTCTTCGTTTCCGAGAAGAAAAGCGTGGATGTCCCCGTTTTGTGCCACGAATCCACAAGTATAGAGCCGTTCCACAATTCCATCGTTGCATCAATTTTAGCGCCAACTTCGGTTATGCTGAGTTTGCAATTCGCTCTTGTGCCTGTAAAGCTCAATCTGGGAACAACCGTCGCTCTGCGAGCCTCCGCAGCACTAACCGAAGAAACCATTGAAAACGCCAGCAAGCAAATAAGCAACAACGCAGTAAATCGCCTTTTCATGCTGTCACCTCCTTCCTGTTAACCGGTTCTACACCTATAAACGATGGAAATCCGCAAATGGGGACAGATGTTTTGGAAAATTTTTTATTTTGTCATTTTATCCAAAATTATGTGTTCAGCTATGTTGAAAATGTCAGATCTGGTCGCATTGGCTGTCACCATAAGGCATATATTATTTTCAGAATCAAATATTACCAACGTGTTTGTAGCTGTAGCATCCTGCATTTGATGGTATTCGGCGGCGTAGCCATTTATTTGTATCTGTTCAACCATGTGTTCACCCTCCGGAACAACCATTACTGCCATGCCATCATCCATAAAACTATATTCAAAGACAACAGACTGTCCGGTATCCTCATTCAAATATACAGCACGATAATACTCCGCATCACAGAACACATCCGCCTCCGTAAAGCCCTCCGGCAGCCATGTCAGCTGGTAGCGGGGGAGCGCCCCCTGCGGCGCGGGATTGAAAAAACGGTACACGACGCTGTTTTCGTACACCGTCCGCACCCACTGCACCACGGCCGCCCGCGCCTGCGGACTCACCGCCATCACGGCGCCGAAGGTCAGCGTCACCGTCAGCAGCACCGCCGCGGCATAGCGCCAGACCGTGTGCCGTATGCTCCGCCGCCGCTGCCGGCGCAGCAGCGTCTCCATTTTCCGCCGGAAGCCCTCCGAAAAGTCATGGCCGCACGCCGCCGCATCCGGCAGCCCCTCCAGCAGGGACTCCGCCACCAGCTTCGCCGCCGCCTGCAGCTCCCGCTCACCGAACCGAATATCCGTCGTCATAAGGCACCTCTCCTTCCTCCAGCTTCGCCCGCAGCGCCGCCTTCGCTCGGGCAAGCATTTTCTTCATGGCCGCATGGGAAACCTCAAAATAAGCGGCCAGTTCTCTGGCAGAATAGCCGTTGTAGTACCGCAGGAGCAGCACCTCCCGATACTGCGGTGCAAGGGCGGCCAGCGCGTCCGCCAGCCCGTGGTCGTTGGGCGGGGCGATCTCCACGCCATGCACTTCCTCGTCCAGCTCCTCCGCCCCGTGGCGGCTGTGGCTGCGGAGCATGTCCAGAGCCTTCCTCTCTACTGTTATAACGACGTAGGCGCAGGTTTGGGGACAGTCAATTTTGTTAATTTTTGAAAAATTTCTCGCCAGGGCAACAAAAGCCTCATGAACGGCGTCCTCCGCGTCCGCATCGCTGTGCAATAGCCGCCTTGCCACCCGAAACATCAGCCCCCTGTATGTATCATAAAGCAGAGCGAACCGCCGCCTGTTGTGTCCGCCCTCTATCATCTGCAAATAAACCATCATGAACAATCACCGCCTGTATGGGAATCATTTTCCCAGCATTTGCGGCTATTATATCATAAAATGGCGCTAAATGGTATATTATGCCCTTTTTTTGACCCTCTCCCGCGGCCAAAACAGGCGCATAAAAAAATCGCCCCGAAGGGCGATTCCGCTTGTCAGATATTCTTGTCCGCCTCACCGCTGCTCCAGTATTTGAGCTTGGGCAGCTTCTGCTGCATGTACGCGCGCATCTGCTCCGGCGGGCAGTTCTCTCCGGCAAAGTGCTCCACACAGAACTCCACCAGATCCTCCTGCGACAGGCCGGCCTTGGTGCGCAGGCTGCGGATCACTTCTTTTGTTTCCAGAGGTTTCTCCCCTTTCTTTTATAGCAAGGGTAACACGGGCGGCAACGCATTGCAAGCAATTGTCAGTTGCTATTGCTCCCCTGCGCAGAGCTGCCAGTCAGTCTCGGGAGCATTTCTCCGCGTCGATAGCCAGCACCACCATCAGCGCATACAGGGCGTCTTTCTCCTCCGCCACATCGATGACATAGGTGTCCGTCCAGTGGAACAGCTCCTTGGACACCGTGGCCACCTGCCGCCCCTCAGCATCCGTGATGGTGTAGTCCCACTCCATGAAGCTGCCGCTCACCTGCCAGCCGTTGAAATCCAGCGTGAACGCCGGCCGCAGGAACGTGAACTCCTTGCATATGGTGCCCACGCACGTCTCGCGGACGTACAGGTCGAATTTGGGCAAAAACGTAAGCACCCGCTGCTTCACCGTGGCAATGTGCTGCCCCATGGGATCGAGGATGTGCAGGCAGTGCCCCCAGGAGAGCTTACCCTCCACCGTGAAGGCCACCGCGCCGCTTTCGTCCGCTTCATTCATATAATAAATGTCGTAGCTGTCGAACCACGAAAACATCCGCTGCTTGAAATATAGCTTCATGCCGGCGCTCCTCTCTTTATATAGTACCGTTGATCGACAAGGGCAGCCACCCTTCACGCCTCATTTTCCTGAAATTTTTCCTTGTCCAGCATTTTAATGACTTTGGCAGGGTTGCCAACCGCCACGGCGTAGTCCGGCACGTCCTTGGTGATCACGGAGGCTGCGCCCACCACGGCGTGGCGCCCCACCCGCACGCCGGGCAGCACCGTTGCCCCTGCGCCGATCCACGCATAGTCGCCGATCTCCACCGGCTTGCCGGTCAGTTCGGCCAGCAACTTCGCCGCCTTTTCCGTGTTGCCAACGGCGATGCGGCGGTATTCACCGGCAAAATAATTCTCCCCCGCGCGGGAGTAAAATGCGGTCAAGACAGCCATAGAAATGCTCCTTTCCCAAATACTAAAAATATTATACCACAAAAAGCAACCCCCGCCCCACGCGGCTTCTGCAAAAAGTTTGCCCCTGCTGCGCGCAGGAAAAACGCAACAAAAAAACCTGCTTTCAAAAGAAAACAGGTTTTTTGGAGCTGCTGGGCGGATTCGAACCGCCGACCTCATCCTTACCAAGTGATAAAAAGCCCTCCAGCCGTTGGTATATAAGGCTTTGCGGGCATTTTTGCCGCAAAAAGGATGAGGTCGAAAACGCTTTGCTCCATGTGCTCCGTCCGTTCGTTTCCCCGTGTGGGTCACGGTGTGGGTCGGGAGCATATCTCCGTATCCACATTCCCAACATAGAACTCCGCCATGTCGTCCAGCCGGAGACAGGCTAGACGGCGGTGTGTTGTCTTCTGATGACCGCAGCCGCAATCAATATCAAGGATGCCGTCACCATGCCATATACGGAACGGCTGGTCACTGACACCAGTCAGGAAGTTGACCGGCGTGTGGCCGACGATGCAGATAGTGCCAGGGTAAGGACTTCTATCTTCTGGCTTGATGCGTACCCAGATGCGCGTATCACGGTCGGCACCGGGGCAGCCGTGAACGAGGTGGAACTTCTGCCCACCGACGGTAATGTCCAGATGATCCGGCAGTCCAGCCAAGAAGCGCAGAATCATGTTGCGCTCGTGAGGTGTCCGATGGTAGAGCAGCTCCCGATAGGTGGATGAGCCGCCGTTTTGCCGCCAAAGCTCACGAGTACCGAACTCATTATGTGGTCCGAGAGTGGCGAGGCACATCTGCTCGTGATTGCCCAGCAGCATGGTCATGTTGGACGTATCCATGATCAACCGCAGGATGTCTACACCCATAGCGCATCGGTCGATGGCGTCACCGATGACATACAGATGGTCGTTTTCAGAAAATTGGGTCAGCGTCAGCAGCCGCTCAAACCTATCCAATTCGCCGTGGATATCTGATACGCAGTAGATCATGCCGTCACCTCCCGTAAATCGTGTTGCTGATAAGTATACTCAATACGGCAGTAATTGCAAGTAGGTTCGCGGCGCAAAAACGGTGACGCCGTAGACAAAGAATACATGAAACCAAGACCGCCTGTAAATTTTCTCCCATTTGGCCCAAAAGTGTGCTATACTAAAACCATCCTTGTATCGGAGGTGCATCATGAGCCGATATGGCGCTGTTGTGAAAATGTGGCAGGACTGGAACGTCCGCACGGTCGATGACCTTGCTCTGCGGCTGGATAGCTTCCGCATTCTGTTTGCCTACAACTCCGGCAAGATTGAGAATGCCGAGATCAACTACCACGACACCCGCGAGATTTTTGAAAACGGCAAGGTCGTGGGCTACACCGGCAGCACCCGCACCCTGTT
>OMQS01000110.1 GCA_900313295.1 uncultured Eubacteriales bacterium | reverse complement strand
GTTTCATAAAACCGGCACCGCAGGCAGCGCACGGCGGAGGTATCCGCCCCGTCCATCCAGTCCGGTATGAAATGCGCCTGCCTGCGCTGAGCGCCCTCGTAGCCGCCCCAGAGGATAAGCTCCTCCTGCGCCCCCAGTGCCTGCATCAAGTGCTGCGCCAGCGCCTGCTCGTGTGGCGAGAGAAACCCGCTCACCTCCGGCACATTGCGGCTTCTGCAGCGCTCCCGGGCGTCCCACAGCCGCCCTAAAAGCACCCGTTCCTCCGCCGAAGCGGATAATTTGTCCAGCAGCTCCCGCCTGTTCAAGCCCATTCCTCCCATGAAAAGCGCCCTGCCTCAGCAGAGCGCTTTGATCCTTTATCTCACGCGAATCGTGCAGTGTAGAGTCTGCCCGTCCACAGTGGCCGTGAGGGTGGTCTTGCCCGAGGCCACGCCCGTCACCGCGCCGCTCTCGTCCACCGTGGCCACGGCGGTATTTTCCATGTTCCACGTCACAGCGGACTCTGTGCCCACCACCTTCATGGGCGCCTTTTCGCCCACGCCGATGGAAATATCGCCCTTACTCCCATAAATGGACTGCAAAACCAGCTCCTTCACCGTCGGCGTCACCGGCGTGTCCGGTGCCGGCTCCTCCACCGTCACCTGGCAGGTAGCCGTCTGCTCACCGGCCTTGGCCGTCACAATGGCGCTGCCCGCGCCCACCGCCTGCAAGGTGCCGTCCTCCGCCACGGTGGCGACGCTCTCGTCGCTGCTGGAGAACACGATCCCCTCTGCGCCGGAAGCGGAGAGCACAGTGCTTCCTCCCACGGTCATGTCCACGCTGGACTGGCTCAATGTCAGCACAGCCGGCGCCGGCTCGGGCTTTTCCTTGTCGCCGCTGAAAAACGCCGTGAGCTGGCTGCCGAATATGGTGTAGCCCGCCAGCCCCAGCACCAGCATCAGGCACACCACCACCGCAGCGCCGCCCACCTTGGGCTTCGCGCGGCCGCCGCCCGTCCGGTGGCTGACTCTTTTCACGGGTCTGTTGCTGTGCAGCTCCTCGTCCTCCTGGCAGAAGGGGCAGGTTTTATATGTATCGGAGAACATTTCTCCGCATTTGGGACACTTCAAAAGGCGCATTGCATATCCTCCCATTCAAACTCTCTGTATTCTATTATACGGTTTTCGCCCTTTCCGTCAACTGAAAAACATGGAAATTCATCCTTTTTTTACATTGTCCTTGCTTTTGCCCCCGCAAAATTTTATAATGGATAAAAATAGATACAGCGGAGGTCCATCGCTTATGAATACCATGATCATCGGCATCGCCGGCGGCACCGGAAGCGGCAAAACCACCCTCACGGAGCACCTGGCCGCCCATTTCGGCGCCAACATCAGCGTCGTCCACCACGACAACTACTACAAGCGCCAGAATGTCCCCTTCGAGGAGCGCTGCAAGCAGAATTATGACCACCCCGATGCCTTCGACACCGACCTCATGGTGCAGCAGCTCAGGGAGCTGAAAGCCGGCCATGCCATCCGCTGCCCCGTGTACTCCTATACCGACCATAACCGCACCGATGAGACCATCCTCATCCGGCCTGCGCCGGTGGTCATCGTGGAGGGCATCCTCATTTTTCAGGATCCCCGCCTGCGGGAACTGATGGACATCCGCATTTTCGTGGAAACCGACGCCGACGTGCGCATTCTCCGCCGCGCCCTGCGTGACGTGGAGGAACGCGGCCGCTCCATGCAGTCCATCGTAAATCAGTACCTCACCACCGTCAAGCCCATGCACGAGCAGTTCGTGGAGCCTACCCGCAAGTATGCAGACATCGTAGTGCTGGAGGGCGGCCACAACTTAGTGGCGCTGGATCTCATCATGCAGCGCATCGCCGGCCACATCGCAGAAAACTCCGGCACATGATGAATAAGATCCTCCGCTATACGCTGGCCGCCCTGCTGGCCGCCTGCGCCGTGCTGTTTCTGCTGCCGCTGACCATGGGCGTGCGCCACATCGGCGTTTTTTATCCGGTGGTCATTCTATTGATTTTTATATGGATGCTGCTGCGTCCTGCGCAGCTGCGCCGCCTGCTCACGGGGCGCCGGCGTGTCCTGTGGCGCACGCTGCTGGCGTTTTTTGCCGCCGGCCTTGTGTGCATAGACATCGTTCTGGGTCTGATGATCCGTCAGTCGCTGAACCGTCCCACGGGCGACGCCCCCCGCACGGTGCTGGTGCTGGGCTGTGAGGTGCGCGGTCTGCGCCCCAGCCCCATGCTGTCCGCCCGCATCGACAGCGCCTATGACTACCTCACCACCCATCCCGAGGCCGTGTGCGTGGCCTGCGGCGGCATGGCCGACGACGAGATCATCTCCGAAGCCCAGTGCATCCGCGACGAGCTTGTCCGCCGCGGCATCGACCCCCGGCGCATTTACATGGAGGACAAATCCGAAAACACCGCCCAGAACATCTCCTTTGCCGCCGAGGTCATCCGCCAAAACGACCTGCCCACGGACGTCGCCGTGGCCTCCGACTATTTCCACCAGTACCGCCCCGCCCTGTACGCCCGCCAAAACGGCCTGCAGGCGCAATCCCTCGGCTGCCGCTCCTACCGCTTCTTAGGCCCCTGCTACTGGGCCAGAGAGGTCATCGCCGTAGGCGCGGCGCTGGTCTTGGGCCGCTAAACCGATTGCTTTCCGTATATTTTTTTGCCCGCCAATACAAATTGTTATCAGCAAAGAGAGTCTGTTCCCTCAGCGAAACAGGCTCTCCTTTTTTTATGATCAGAATGAGAAGACCACGCCCGCCACGGCGGAGGCCAAAATGAACAAAATGGGGTGCAGCTTCTTCGTGGGCTTCACCCATCGGGTCAGCACCAGCAGCACCGCCGCCAGCAGGATGGCCTTCCAGTCAAAGAACGCCCAGCCGCTCTCTCCGGTATGCACCAGTGTGGTGCCCACCACCGTAAGCCCCGCCGCAGCGATCATGGCCGAGGATGCCGGCCGCAGCCCGTAGAAAACGCTCTCCACAACGGGGCTGTTGCGAAAGCTCTTTAGGAACAGCGCTACCAGCAGTATCACGATGACGGACGGCGTAATAAGCCCCAGCGTCGCCACCAGCGCCCCGACGATGCCGCCCATTTTGTAGCCGGCAAAGGTGGCCATGTTCACACCGATAGGCCCCGGCGTAGACTCCGACACCGCCAGCATGTCGGCCACCTCGGCGGCGGTAAACCACTCCGGATGCCGTCCGGCCATGTCATATAAAAAGGGCAAAGTGGCCATACCGCCGCCCACGGCGAAAAGCCCCGTTTTGAAAAATTCAAAAAATAATGTCAGAAAATTCATTTGGCATTCCTCCTGCGCACCGCGCCGATGACCGCTCCGGCCACCCCCGCCGCCAACACATACAGCACCGGCGACAGATCCAGCAGCAGCGATGCCGCCAGCACCGCCGCAAAAATGACCCAGCCCCAGGCATCCCGAATGGCGCTGCGCCCCAGCTTCAGCACGGCGTTAAAGATCAGCACGCATACGCACACCCGTATGCCCGCAAAGGCGTGCTGCACCCATGCCAGATGGGCATAGCGAATGATGACCTCCGCCAGCGTGGAGATGATGATGAGCGGCGGAAACACCATCCCCAGCGTGGCCACGATGCCCCCTGCCACGCCCGCCAGCTTCTGCCCCACGAACGTAGCCGTGTTCACGGCGATGACGCCCGGGGTGCACTGGCCGATGGCGAAATAGTCCGCCAGCTCCTCCTCCGTGACCCAGCCCTTTTTCTCCACTACCTCCCGCTGCAAAATGGGCAGCATGGCGTACCCGCCGCCGAAGGTCATGACTCCCACCTTGGCAAAGGTCAAAAATAAGGTAACCAATTTTTTCATCATGTTTCATCACTCCGCATATCCGTATAGTCCCCGCACCGACACCTCGCCGCTGCGCACGGTTTCCACTTGTCCATCCTCATGCCGCACCACCAGCCCGAACTGCTCGTCCACCGCCACGGCGTGCACCCGCTGCCGCTCCTCGCCCCGGAGTAGCTGCACGTCGCATCCGACATTCAGGCAGGCCGAGCGATACTCCTCCAGCCATTTGTCCGGCGCAAGCAGCACCTCCCGCCGCAGAAGATCCATCTCCTCCAGCAGCGCCGCCGCCAGCTGTCCTCGGCATACGCTGCCGCCCAGCTCCCTGTCCAGCGATGTGGCGATCTCCCCCACTTCGCCCTGAAAATCTTCCTTTTTCTGGTGCACATTGATGCCAATGCCCACCACGACGTGGGATACCTCCCCACTTTCGCCCTCCAGCGCCATTTCCGTGAGGATGCCCGCCAGCTTCTTTCCGCCCAGCACCAGGTCGTTGGGCCACTTGATCTGCGCCTCCGCGCCGCACACCCTCCTGATCGCCCGACAGGTCGCCACGGCGCTGAGCGCCGTCAAGGGCAGCAGTTTCTCCGGCGGACAGTGCGGCCGCCAGAGGACAGAAAAAAACAGTCCCTTTCCCGCCGCCGACTGGAAGCTCCGTCCCCGTCGCCCCCGTCCGGCCGTCTGGCAGTCCGCCAGCACCGCCGTGCCGTCCGGCGCTCCCTCCAGCGCCAGCCGCCGGCATAAGGAGTTGGTGGAGTCCACCGTTTCCAGCACCTGCCAGTTTTCCCGCCGCGCCGTCAGATACGGCTCCACCGTTTCCCGCCGCAGCAGATCCGGACTCTGCCGCAGACGGTAGCCCTTTCCCGTGCGCGCCTCGATGTCGTACCCCTGCCGCCGCAGGTTCTCCACCGCTTTCCACACGGCGGCGCGGGTGATGCCGATGCCTCGGCTCAGCTCCTCTCCGGAGAGATACCCCTCCGCCGCCTGCAAGGCCTCCCGCACACGCTGCTGGCTCATACTCCGTCCCTCCGCTTCAAATGATACCATAGTGTACCACCGCATTTTATAATTGTAAACCAAATTTATAGGAAAGGATTGACAAGTTTTCCGTTTTCCTGTATTGTAAACTCAAATCAACAGCAATGAGGTTTACATTCATGCGTCAAAACACGAAATTATTAGCCCGCACGGCGCTCCTCTCCGCCCTCACCGCCGTGGGCGCCTTCATCAAAATCCCCCTGGGCGTGTCCTCCGTCACATTGCAGTTTTTCTTCACCGCCATGGCCGGCTGCCTCCTGCCGCCCCTGTGGAGCGCCGCCAGCCAGGGCGTCTATGTGCTTCTGGGTCTGGTTGGCCTGCCCATTTTCACCATGGGCGGCGGCTTTTCCTATGTCCTCCAGCCCACCTTCGGCTTCCTGCTGGGTCTGATCCCCTCGGCGCTGGTCATGAGCCTGCTGACGAAAAACAGCCGCCGTCCCCTGCGGGTCGTTGTGGCCTGCGCGACGGGTCTTGCGGTGCTCTACGCCGTGGGTCTGCCATATATGGCGCTGATTTTGAACGTCTACTTAGGCAAGGGCTGGAGCCTCGGCCGCCTGCTGCGGGACGGCATGCTCCTCTTCCTCCCTGGGGACGCTCTGAAGATCGCCGTAGCGGCGGTGCTGTTTCCCCGCCTGTCTGTTCTTTTCGACAAAAAAGGCTGACTTTTCCGGTTTATAATTGGACTTACTCCTAATTGCCTTTTATTTTTCCCCGCCGTATAATGGGCAGGATGAAATTTGAGAGGAGGCTGCCCCATGACTTTTTCCGCCGCAAAAAAGAAAAAGGCTCTTGTCGGCGCCCCCGTTTCTATTTCCGTTTTCCCTTTTTGACCGGTATTTTTACCGGTCAATTTTTTTGCCCGTTTTTAATTAAAAATGAATATAAAAGAAAGAGGAGGAGTTCAAAAAATGAACAAGAAACACAACTTAGGCAACGAAGCGGTCTATGACGCCCGCACGCTGGGTCTACCCCGCATGCTCCTGCTGGGTCTGCAGCACCTGTTCGCCATGTTCGGCGCCACGGTGCTGGTGCCCATTCTGGTGCAGAGCTACGGCCTGCCCCTGTCCATCCAGACGACGCTCCTGCTCGCCGGCCTCGGCACGCTGCTGTTCCATGTGTGCACCAAGCTGAAAGTTCCCGCCTTCCTCGGCTCCTCCTTCGCCTTCCTGGGCGGCTTCGAGGCCGTGAGCAAGCTGGACGTGGGCAAGTTCTCCGCCATGAGCGGCGAGGAGAAGCTCCCCTACGCCCTGGGCGGCATCGTCATCGCCGGCGGCCTCTATCTGGTGCTGGCTCTGCTGTTCAAGCTGGTGGGCGCCAAGAAGGTCATGCGCTTCTTTCCCCCCATCGTCACCGGCCCCATCATCATCCTCATCGGCCTGAACCTCTCCGGCACCGCCATCTCCAACGCCTCCACCTGCTGGTGGCTGGCTCTGGTGGCCATCGCCATCATCATCGTGGCCAACATCTGGGGCAAGGGCATGGTGAAGATCATCCCCATCCTGCTGGGCGTGGTGGGCAGCTATATTGTGGCCCTCATCGCCGGTCAGGTGGATTTCACCGAGGTAGGCAAGGCCGACTTTGTGGGTCTGCAGCAGTTCGTCATCGCCAAGTTTGACCTCACCTCCATTCTGGTCATGGCGCCCATCGCCATCGCCGCCATGATGGAGCACATCGGCGACATCTCTGCCATCTCCTCCACCACCGGCAAGAACTTCATCGCCGACCCTGGCCTCCACCGCACCCTGCTGGGCGACGGTTTGGCCACCGCAGTCGCCGGCATGTTCGGCGGCCCCGCCAACACCACCTACGGCGAGAACACCGGTGTTCTGGCTCTGAGCAAGGTCTATGACCCCCGGGTCATCCGTCTGGCCGCCGTCTACGCCATCATCCTCTCCTTCTCCCCTAAGTTTGACGCTCTGGTCAACTCCATCCCCACCGCCATCGTGGGCGGCGTCAGCTTCGTGCTGTACGGCATGATCTCCGCCGTAGGCGTGCGCAACGTAGTGGAGAATAAGGTGGATCTCACCAAGTCCCGCAACCTCATCATCGCCGCCGTGATCTTCGTCAGCGGCCTGGGCTTCAGCTCCACCGGCGGCATCACCTTCACCGTGGGCAGCGCGGACATCACCCTCACGGGCCTGGCCATCGCAGCCCTGTGCGGCGTGATCCTCAACGCCATCCTCCCCGGCAACGACTACGAGTTCGGCACTGACCCCCAGGGCGACAAATCTGCCGACCTGGGCAGCTACTAATATCCCATGCAAATAATAAAACCTCCGGCTCAAGCCGGAGGTTTTATTATTTGCATAGTTACTTCTTGGCCTTGCTGTCCACCACATCGCGGAGCAGGGCGGTAAACTCGTCCATGGACATGGCGCCCAGGTCGCCGTCGGCGCGATGGCGGGGCGACACGGTGCCGTTTTCCATGTCGCGGTCGCCCACCACTACCATGTAGGGCACCTTTTCCACCTGTGCATCGCGGATCTTCTTGCCGATCTTCTCGTTGCGGTAGTCCACCTCCACCCGGAAGCCTTGTGCCTCCAAAGCCTTGGCAGCGTCGGCGCAGTAGTC
>OMQS01000151.1 GCA_900313295.1 uncultured Eubacteriales bacterium | reverse complement strand
CATAAATCCGTACTCCTTTTTGCTTTTAGAAGCGGGCGCTCCTGAAAAGAAGCGCCCGCTTAGATTTCAGATGCCTTTTTCTGCCAGAAAATCACCGAGCAGATTCATGCAGACGGTCTTGCGGTATTCCGCGCTGACACGGCCACGAGTCAGCACCAGCTTTTCACCGTAAGCCTTCAGCAGCTCCGGTTTGATCGCCTTGGCTTCCTCCACGGTCTTGCCCGCCAGCATGGTCTCCACATCACGGAAGCGAAGCACCGTGTCGGCCACAGCGCCAAAACCGGCGGAGAAGCGGGTGATGACGCCGTTTTCCACGCTCAGGATGCCCGCAAAGGACACGCGAGAGATGGCCAGCGCGTTGCGGCCGCCGACCTTTTTGTAGTAATAATCGTCGATACCCGCCTTGGGAAGCAGAATCTCCGCAATGATCTCATCGCTTGCAAGGTCGAGCTTTTTGCGGCCAAGATAGAACTTTTCCACATCTACAATGCGCTCGCCGCGCACGGACAGGAGCTTCAGCTTTGCGCCCGTTACAAACTCGATGAGCACAGAGTCCGCCTTGGCGGAGCCGTTGCCCAGATTGCCGCCGAACGTACCCGCGTTACGAATGGCGGGCGCGGCGATGCGGGAGATGGCCTCCTTCATGAACTGGGGAACGAGGTCGCTGGCCAGCGCCTCGGTATAGGTGACCGCCGTGCCGATGCGGATATACACTGCATCCTCGCGGATGGTTTTCAGCTCAGGCAGCTTACCCAGAAACAGATAGCTGACATTGGGACGGTTTTCCACCATCAGGTCAGTGCCGCCTGCATAGGGGACGAGATCATACTTGCCGCGAAGCTCCAATGCTTCCGCCAGCGTTTTCGGTGCGTATCCGTTTACCATAGTCCGTTGCCCTCCTTTGCCGCGTTCATGATGGCATTTACGATGGCGTTATAACCCGTGCAGCGGCAGAGATTGCCGGACATACCCACACGGACTTCCTCCTCGGTGGGGTGCGGGTTCGCGGACAGAATGCTCTCCGCCGCCAGCACCATGCCAGGGATGCAGAAGCCGCACTGCACGGCGGATACCTCCGCAAACGCCTTGTCCAGCACCGCGAAACGCTCCGTTTCACGGTAGCCCTCCAGCGTTACGATGGTGCTGCCCTCCACAGCGCCCATGGCCACACAGCAGGAGTTGATGAGCCTGCCGTCCAGCAGAACGGAGCATGCGCCGCACTCGCCCTCTTTGCAGCCGCACTTGACGGAGGTGCAGCGGAACGTATCACGCAGCACATCCAGCAGACGGTCTGCCGCGCTGCCGGCATAGGAAACGGTTTTGCCGTTGAGAATGAATTGAATGTCGTTCATTACGCTTCCTCCTTTGCCAGAATCTTGATGGTATCCTCGGCGGTGAACGGTGCGTGGTGCAGACGGAAGTCGCCGCCCAGCGCCTGTTCAATAGCCTCCACATAGGCAGGCGCCGCGCCCACCAGAGGCAGCTCGCCCGCGCCCTTTGCGCCGTAAGGCCCGAACGGATACTCCTCCACATGGAGCTGGCAGTTCAGCACCGGCACATCCACGGCGGTGGGGATCAGGTAATCCGAGAAGGAGTTGTTGCGGATACGGCCTTTATTGTCGTAGTTCATGAACTCTGTGGAGGCGTAGCCGATACCTTGCAGGAAACCACCCTCCATCTGGCCCATGACGATGTTATAGTCCATGGGCGTACCCACATCAAAGGAGGCATACGCACCCAGGATCTTGGTAATGCCGGTGTGGGTGTCCACCTCCACCTCGATGGCCTGTGCGCCCCATGCGTAGGTGGGATAGGCATCGCCGCGGAATTTATCCAGATAGAAGGGGATCATAAAGTCAGGCTCGACAAAACGCTCCTCCACGATCTGATCCTTGCCCTCCTCCCATTCAGTACGCAGCTTGATGGCGGCACGGCGCAGTAACTCGCCCACGGTCATCAGGGAGCGGGACGCCACGGTGGGGCCGGAATCCGGCACACGGGAGGTATCGGGATGATCATAGAATACCTTTTCCAGCGGGATGTTCAGTTCATGCGCCACGATTTTGGGGAAGGTGGTACGCAGGCCCTGGCCGATCTCGCCGTTGGAGGCCAGGATCTCCACCGTGCCATCCTTATATTTGTGCAGCCGCGCCACGGCCTTGATAATGTCGCGCTCACCGGAGCCGGTAAAGCCCGCGCCGTGGAAGTGCATGGAAAAGCCGATGCCCTTGCGGTAGCGGCCTGTCTGGGGCTTGGCGTATTCCTTGTGCTTGGCACGCAGACCGCAGGCATTGTTCACCTCGTCAATCATGGCGGGCAGCGGCACCGGGAAGTGATACTTGCCGGAGGTGGAGGTTGCGTCGCCCTGCTTGACCATGTGGGCCTCCTTAAACTCCAGCGTGTCCACACCCAGATCCTTGGCGATGTGATCCATCATCATCTCCACGGCAAAGAACGTCTGGGGTGCGCCAAAACCGCGGTACGCGCCGCAGGGCGTGGTGTTGGTCTTGAGAGCACGTCCGTGGACGTGCAGATTTTCGATGTTATACACACCGTCGGCGCAGATGATGCCGCGCTGCAGCACGACGGCGGACAGGGTGGTATACGCGCCGCCGTTGAACTTCACGTCGATGTCCATAGCCGTGACCTTGCCGTCCTTGACGGCCACCTTGTAGGTACACAGGGACGGGTGACGCTTAGAGGTAAATTCCAGATCCTCGCGGCGGTCGAAGACGCAGCGGACAGGCTTTCCGCACTTCTTGGCGGCCACAGCTACCTGACAGCCCAGAATGGACGGAAATGCCTCCTTGCCGCCGAAGCCGCCGCCGGTGACGTCCTGATGCACATGGACATCGGCAGGGCCGCAGTTCAGCGCCCGCATCACCGCGCCGTGGACATAGTAGGCGCACTGCATGGAGCCGTGGACGAACATCCGCCCGTCCTCTTCCGGCTCGGCCATCATGCCCTGGGTTTCCAGATACGTCTGATCCTGATAGCCGGTCTCAAACTCCTCGGTGTATACCTTGTCCGCTTCGGCAAAGGCCTTGTCGATGTCACCCTTCTCGTATTCGTAATTGAAGAATACCTCGTCGGCCTTCCGCAGATCCAGCATCGGCTCAAGCTCTTCGTACTCTACCTCGATACGGCTGAGGATGTCCTCACACACCGCCTCGTCAGGGCCGCAGACCATGCCAATGGGCTCGCCGATGTACTCCACCGTTTCGCGGGCGTAGACCGGGGTATCGTCCATGACGATGTTCACGTTGTTGTCGCCGGGCACGTCGTTTTTGTCCACATAGAAATAGCCGTCCGGCAGCTCCGGCACTTTCACGGACAGCAGCTTCGCCCGTGCGTATTTGGAGCGGAGCATTTTGCCGCAGAGAATACCGTGCTTGTCGATGTCGCAGACGTACACGGAACGTCCTTCCATCTTGGGCGCATGGTCTTTCTTCACGACAGATCTGGAAATGTTATGCAACGCAGATTCCTCCTTTATTGTGTTATCCTTGGTACCGCTGTACGCAGCGGGAATATTGCGCAAAAGTATCTAAGTCCGTCCAGCAGCCTACATCATCCACGGGGACGGTGACAACGGCGTCCTCGTGGAGCTTCCAGAAACCTCGGAGTCCTTCCGCACCGTCATAGTGCAGAATATCGGGGATGAAACGGCTGTCGATCAGCGGCGGGTGCTTACGGTAGCCCTCCAGCGTCGGAAAGGCGATAGCGGGGGTATTCTCCGGCATGGCACGGTATACGGCCAGAAATGTCTCCTTGGCCACAACGGGCATATCTCCCGGCAGCAGGAAAAAGGCATCGCACGGCGGTATGGCGGAAAGGCCAATTTTGATTGAGGTCAGCATATCCGTTGCAGCATAGCCGTTATTGTAGACCATGGTCAGGCTGGTTCCGAGGTAGCGGCTCTTGAGAATGGCTTCGATGTCCCGTCCACGATGGCCGAGCACGACGGTGATGGGACTGATGCCGCACAGGAGCATGGAGTCGATGGTGTTTTCGATCAGCGTCTTGCCCCGCAGGGGCATCAGCGGCTTGAAATCTCCCATCCGCTTTGAACAGCCCGCGGCAAGGATCAGACCTCCAATGCGTTTTCTCATTGGTCGGCCTCCCGGAAAAACTGACAGCCATAACCGGTACACCATGTGGTGAGCGCTGTAAGCATTGCCTCCAGCGGCAGTGCCGCTTCTAACATGGCGGAAAGAAACGTGCCTGCCTGCTCATACATGGGAACTGAAAACTGTGCATCCCCTATCGAAAGACGCAGAGAGTTGTCGCATTCGCGACACTGCGCACAGGGCAGAAGTGTCACATCCGACGTGATCATTCCCATAAGCTCCCGTAATGCGCCGGGTGCGGCAGCAACGACAACACATAGCAATAATTTTCCATGTCCTGTTTGCTCCAGACCGAATTCCTGCGCACTGATGAGGTCAATGAAATCCGGATGATCGTACAGCCTTTGCAGCGACAGATCATCGTCACTCATGGTTACCGGAACATAGGCCGGTGCGGCAAAGACCGTGCGCGGCGGGCTGCCTTCCTTTGAGAACGTGCTGGCGCAATAGGCCACGCCGTTTTGTTCTTGCATTTACATCGTACTCCTTACAATAGAATAACGCTAATTCTATTGTAAACGTCCTCTTTCGCATGTTCAAATACTTCCTGAAAAGTATACGCTGAAAAAGGGCGTTTTCGTTTTGTGCATTTTTATATAAGACCTGTTTCACGGAACAGTGCGTCAAAACGCTGCTGTGCGAAATCGCGCACCTCATTCTCATATTGCTGAAAGGCGTACATGAGCTGCCTGCCTTTTTCTGTCAGGCAGGTCTTGCCGCCGTTTTTGCCGCCATGCTGCCGCGAGACCACCGCATAGCCCAGCTCATGCTCCAGCTTGTTCGTCATGTCCCATGCCTTCTGATAGGAAAGGCCCATGTGCAGGCAGGCCTGCCGAACGGATTGCAGGTCAGCGATAAGGAACAGCAGCAGCTTCAGCCGCGAATTGAGGAACATGTTCTCCTTGTCGATGCTGATCTTCACCGTGGGCGCCAGCAGAGAAGCGTTGTGTTCCTGCAAATGCTGGCGGAGCTGCGGTTCATTGTGTACGCTCATCAGAATGCCCGCATCCGGCACCGCAATACGTTGCTTGTTGCAGTCACATTGCCGGATCGCGCCACGCAGTCCATCCGGCCCCTCATAGGCAAGGATCTGCGGGATGACCCCGCTTTGCAGGATGATGGGGTGTCCGCCGCGCCCATTGCAGGTCGGCGTTACAATATCGGCCGTGCTTGCAAGCAGCGTATGGAGCGTCTGCGCAAAAAACATCGGAGCGTTGACCGGTGTAAAGACCACACGGTCGCATTTGCCCTGCAAATACGAAAGTCCCAGTTTCACGGAGGAAAAGAGCTCAGGCTTCTCGCACTCTTTGTTTTTGATGAATACGACGCCCAGCGGCGCAACCTGCCTTATGACCTCCAGCTCCTCTGTCCCCGTCACGACCACGATGGGAAACACACCTGCCTGCTGCAAGGTCAGAACAATGCGCCGGACGATTGGAATACTACCGACTTTCAACAGCGGAACCGCGTCTTTTTTACTGGCCGCCGCGATTACTGCGCCCACAGAACCGAATCTCATGTTGCACACTCCCCATCCGACCGTTTTTTATATAGTATCACGATGGGGCGGAAGTGGGCAAGTTCTTTTGCCGCGCATCACGCAATTCATTTCGCTGTATTTAGAATGAATACGCCCTCATAATAGGCCAATTATCGCACTAAATCTCTCTCTTTTTTTAAGTGTATTTTGTTGTTCCTTGCGGTGCTGTATTATGAATTGCTTCGCCAGATGTTCATCTGATTCCTCTCTTAACAGTCGGGATACCTCTTGCTTGGCGTTAATCAGCAGACTGAGCGAAGGCTTCTTCTGCAAAGGCTCCTCTAACTGCTTTTCTGCCGACTTTTCCTGCGCAGGACGGATGGCCTGACGCACTTTGTATAGCTCCACCGGATCAAAATCCGCAGCCTGCGCTTTCAGATCGGTGTACTCAGCCAGCACCTTGTCCAACTCGGCAGAGTATTTTTGCTCCTGCGTCTCCAGCTTTTTCAGACCAGTCTCCATCGTAGCAATATCCGTCCGGAACGCCTCTGCGCCTGCATCCTCCGCATACTCGAATCTCTGTAAAAGATGCGACTTTTCGGAGCGCAGTTCCTCCAAATCTTCCGTTAATTCTGCAATGCGGACAGCCAGCGCCTTGTGTCGTTTCACGTGGTATACTGGCAATTCCTTTTTCTCGACAACCAAAGATTCTTGTGTTATGTGCTCTTTACGAGCACGGTGTCGGATGCCCAGATGCTGTATACAGATTCTTGCCAGTTGTTGTTGAGGCAATGGACGAAATTGATGCTGAATGGAAGTTTCTTGATGCTATTGAGCCCTATATTAGCGATGCAGTTATTCGTGTGTATTTGAATGAACTCAGAGTCTCATAAGAAAGAGGCGAGAATTTTTCTCGCCTCTTTCTTGACCTCACCATCCCATGTTGCCAAAGCAAAGAGAAGTCTTTTCAAAAATGTAGTAGCTATTCCGGCAACTTTGTGGTATGTATGTTTGCTAATAAAAAGCAAAGGAGCTGATTCAATGGCCAAGAAACGCGCCAACGGTGAAGGTAACATCCGCAAACGCAGCGATGGTCGCTGGGAGGGCCGCTACACCGCAGGCTACAACCCGGAGACTGGTAAGCGTATCATCAAAAACGTTCTCGGCAAAACGCAGACGGAGTGTAAGGCGAAGCTGGCCGCCGCCATGGAGGCCAGCAAGGGCGTCGATGTCAGCCGCGCAGATGAGTATACCGTGGCCACATGGCTGCGGAGCTGGTACGACATCTACGCCAAGCCCAATGTGCGGGTGGCCACGGCTGACCGCTACCGCCTGATGATTGAGCAGTATACCATCCCCCGCATCGGCAGCATCAAGCTCACCAAGCTGACCGCCCACGACCTGCAAAAGCTCTACAAGGAGCTGATGGAGAGCGGCCGCACCAGAGGTAAAAGCGGTCACGGCAATCCGGGACTCAGCAGCACCACCGTCCGCAGCCTGCACCTGATGCTTCACAATGCTCTGAACCGCGCCGTAAAAGAACGTCTGATCCTCCGCAACCCCACCGAGGACTGCATCGCACCGAAGGTGCAGAAATTCGAGATGCAGAT
>OMQS01000115.1 GCA_900313295.1 uncultured Eubacteriales bacterium | reverse complement strand
TGACCCGTGAGGCCGGCACAGACCTCCGCGTGATACAGGAGCTTTTGGGACACACGGATATAAAGACAACGGCACGGTATTCCCACGCTGACATGAATAGTATGGAAACAGCTGTCCATAATTTGTGCGATGCCATTTCGTTGCAAAATCGCCAGTTGCTCCATTGACCCTTTTGGTTGACGTGCATGGGGTCACAGGTTCAAGTCCTGTACCGCGCACCAAAATCGGCAAGTATCGAATGGTACTTGCCGATTTTACTTTTTCACTTTTCACTATCCCCGAGGCCAGCCCCGCCGCCATTGACCCGACAAGCGGCTCCGTGGTATAATACCGTCAGTCAAAAAAGGCCGCCGGCCAACAACGGATCTATAAAAATTTACCGAAAAAAGCAAGGAGGCGCAGCCATGATCGAAAAAACCAACCTGCCTCTGGCCGCATTTGTGGCGGAGAATGCCACCGTTCGGGGCGACGTGACCGTGGGCAAGGGCAGCAGCATCTTCTTCGGCGCCGTGGTACGCTCGGAGCTGGTGCCCATCACCATCGGCGAGGACACCAACATTCAGGACAACTGCATCCTCCACACGGACGCAGGCTTCCCCCTCACGGTGGGCAGCGGCTGCACCATCGGCCACGGCGCCATTCTCCACGGCTGCACCGTGGGCGACAACACGCTCATCGGCATGGGCACCACGGTGCTCAACGGCGCAGTGATCGGGCGGGACTGCATCGTCGGCGCAGGCTCGCTGGTGCCGCAGGGCATGGTGATCCCCGACGGCAGCATGGCCTTCGGCTCGCCGGCCAAGATCCGCCGCCCCCTCACGGAGGAGGAGATCGCCAACAACCGCGGCACCGCCGCTCTTTACTGTCGGGAAGCGGCGGAATACGCCGAGTAAGCGCCCAGCCGGAGAAAGGAGCCATCGCCATGAAGGAAAATCGAAAGCTGCTGCGGGAGGTGCTCAAGGACATCCGCCACGACATGACCGACGACGAGGTGCTGAACCTGCTGGCCGACAGCAAAATCTCCCAGCGCCCCGACAGCGAAAAAATCAAATCCACGCTGGGGCAGCGCGCCGCCGACGCCATTGCGAAGTTCGCCGGCAGCTGGGCATTCATCTTCTCATTCACCGGGGTGCTGATCCTGTGGATGGTGGTCAACACCCTCCTTGCTGCCAAAGCCTTTGACCCGTACCCCTTCATTCTGCTGAATCTGGTGCTCTCCTGCGTGGCGGCCATTCAGGCGCCGCTGATTATGATGAGCCAGAACCGGCAGGAGGAAAAAGACCGCCGCCGCGCGGAAAACGACTACAAGGTCAACCTGAAAACGGAGATCATGATCGAGGATCTATATGACAAAGTGAACCTCATTTTGGCCAAGCAGGCCGCTCTGGAAAAGCAGCTGCAGGAAAAAGACGCAGACGCCGAAAAATAAGTCCCCTTTGTGTCGCATATACCCCCGTCGGGCAGGTGCCTTCACCCCGCCGCCGACATACGCCGCACCCTCAAAAAACAACCTGTCATTGCGAACCGGTGACCGACGTCACCGGTGCGGCAATCCGTATCCCCCACACACGGTGTCGCATAAGGGGAACGGATTCCCACGTCGCTGCGCTCCTCGGAATGACATTTTTATGAAAATCATGACAGCATCGGGCGGGCAGAGCCGGCAGCTCTGTCCTCCGCCAACTAAAATAAAAACAGCCACATATGTGGCTGTTTTTTATATATTTATATGTATCACTTGCTGCGGTCGGCCTCGATGAGCCGCTTCAGCGCCTCCACGCCCAGATGCACGGCGGAGCTGGTGTCCTCGGTCATGTTCTGATCCAGGCCTGCGGCCTCCCGCTCCTGATTCCAGATCACATGGAAGCACGAGCCGCACCGGCAGCCCAGCGCGTCGGCCACCACAAACAGCGCCGCCGACTCCATCTCGCTGGCCTTCACGCCCAGCCGCTTCCACGCCTCCCACTTGTTCAGCAGCTCATAGGACACGGGCATCCGCGCCGGACTGTGCTGGCCGTAAAACGCGTCCTTGCACTGCACCACGCCGGTGTGGTAGCGGTATCCGCCGGCCTTGGCCGCCGCCACCAGGGCGCTGGTGATCTCGAAATCCGCCACGGCGGGGTACTCGATGGGGGCGTACTCCTGGCTGGTATGTTCAAACCGGATGGCACCGGTGGCAATGACCACGTCGCCGGACTGCACGTTCAGGTCGATGCCGCCGCAGGTGCCCACGCGGATGAAGGTGTCGGCGCCGATGTTGTGCAGTTCCTCCATAGCGATGGAGGCGGAGGGGCCGCCGATGCCGGTGGAGCAGACGGAGACCTTTTCGCCCAGCAGGGTGCCGGTGTAGATGGTGAACTCGCGGTTGCTGGTCACAAACTGCGCGTCGTCAAACAGCGCGGCAATGGCCTTGCACCGCCCAGGGTCGCCGGGGAGGATGCAGTAGCGCCCCACGTCGCCCTCTTGGCAGTGAATATGAAACTGTTTTTCCAATTTTTGCATCAATCACGCCTCCTTTTGTGACTTTTGATATAGTATACCTTGTTTTTCCGAAAAATGCAACCTCCACTATCCTTGCCAGAACTTTCACTCGGTAGCGGCGCAAAAACAGCAGATACTATTTTCGGGATCGCAAATTTTTTGAAACGGAGAAGGAGATAGCCATGCAGAAATTTTTTGCGCTGCTGATCGTTGCCACGGTTTTGCTGAGCCTGTCCGCCTGCAGCGACAAGCCCGCCACCGCCGACGAGCGGGATCCGGCCACGGTGTACGACGGCACCGGCGGCCTCGGCGGGTACAGCGACCCGAAGTACGATTACAATTCCGTGGACGACTCGAATACGCCCTCGCAGACCGACGGCGGCAGCTTCGGAACGCCCTATGAAGACATGGTGGAAAACGGGCGGATCCGCGACACGGACGGCATCCTGTCCGACGGAGAAAACCCGCAGAACTGACAAAAACAGCCGCCTATAATGGCGGCTGTTTTCCAAGACTGTCGAAAAATTCTCCTATATCAGCGGATCAAGCTGACAGGGAACAGATCGCCGCGGCCGCTTTGCGAACCGGCCGCGCATTGACAAATTTTTTTATTCATCCAGCGGCAGCGGATGCCCCGTGAACGCCCAGACGCTGTGGGCGGCGGCGATGACCTTCCCCTCCGCCGTGGAGATCTCCGCGCGGCAGAAGCTGGTGCGCTTGCCGATGCGG
>OMQS01000189.1 GCA_900313295.1 uncultured Eubacteriales bacterium | reverse complement strand
CACATGGGACGGCACCACAAAGTAAAGCTTCAGATCCGTCTGCTTCACTTCCTCCAGCAGCGCCTCAATGGCCGGCAGTCCTGCCACCACGCCGCACTCGTGCAGGTCGGTCATAATGGCGGTGGTGCCGTGCTGCAGCAGGATCTGCGCCAGCGGCTGCAGCGCCAGGCTGGAGCTTTCCGGATGTATGTGTCCGTCGATAAAGCCGGGCGTGATATAATCGCCCTGCGCGTCAATGACGACGGTGTTTTCCCCGATGGTGTAGTCCACATCGCCCACGGCGGCAATGCGCCCGTTGGTAACGGCTACGCCCCCGGGCAGGATCTCGCCGGAATACACATTGACCAGCTGACCGTTGACCACTGCCATGTCCGCCGGGCGCTTCCCTCCGGCTGTACGGATCAATTCAATATCCATCTGTTATCTCCCTTCCGCAGTTTTATTTCTCCACACCGGCAGCATCTCGTCGATGCACAGCCGATACTTCTCATATGCCTTTTCCGCCGGCTGCCGGTTCTCCGGCGCAGGGGTGTAGCGTTTGGCCGCCCCGTCGTCTTTGGGCAGCGGCGCAAGCCCCTCTGCCCGCCGCATGAGGGCAATGCAGCCGTCCACACCGGCATAGACGCCGCTTTTCACCAGGACGGGCACGCCGAAAACATCCGCCGCCATCTGGCAGAACACAGAGGATCGGGCGGCTCCGCCGGTCAGCTCCGCTTCCGCAAAAGACTGTCCGGACACCTCCATGCAGTGCCGCGCCGCAAACAGAACGCTCTCCGCCACGGCACGGAGCCTGTGCCATGGGGTGTGCTCCGGACGCAGGCCGTAGTAGCCCGCCTCCGCCTGCGGGCAGAAAAACGGCGACCGCTCGCCGCCGCGAAACGGCAAATAGGTCAGTCCGCCGCAGCCCATGGGGATGTCGTTTATGCGCCGATACAGCGCCTCATAGCTTTCCTGCGGCGCATAGACCGCCTTTTCCTCCGCAATGGCCGAGGCGCCGGAGCGGGGGGCAAAGCACAGGCGGTACAGCGGCTCCGCATAGGGCAGCCTGTCCGCATAGACCCCCTCCGGCAGCGGAAAACAGGGTGCTTCCCGTTGGGCAAACATGACCAGCAGCGTAGTCCCCACGCAGACGGACACACGCCCCTCCCGCAGGGCAGACCGCCCCAGCACGGCAGCAGTGGCGTCCAGACAGCCGGCATATACCGGCACACCCGACGGAATGCCCGTCTGTCGGGCTGCCTCCGCCGTCACGGCGCCGATGGACGCATCGCAAGGGTACACCGGCGGCAGACGATCCACCATTTCCCCGATGTTCATTTTTTCATATAACTCCGGAACGTGCCTGCCGGCCAGAATATCAAAGCAGTCGCCGCAGCAGCTGGCATCCGTGGACGAAACCCCCGTGAGCCGGTAGTTCAGGAATCCCACGCAGCCCAGCGGCAAAGCGATGCGGTCATACTCTTGCCTTTTGTTGGTCTTCAGCCACGACAATATAGCACTGCGTGTGCCGGGCTGAATAGCATTGCTGTGAAAACGCCACGAGTCGTCTTCCTGCGGGCAGCAGATCGCCGCCCGCGTGTCCTGCCACAGGATCGCCGGCCTGCAGCTGCGCCCCGCGCCATCCAGCGGCCACAGCCCGTCGCCCTGTCCGGCGGCGCACACGCCTGCCAGATTTTTCCACGCATCGGGGCATTTTGCCGCCGCCTGCTGCGTCAGACGGCACAGCGCCGCCCAGTACACCTCCATATCCGTTTCGGCCGCCCCCGACTCGCGGTGGCAGACCGTCACCGGCGCTTCCGCGGCGAACAGCGGACGCTCCTGCGCATCCGCCAGCAGCACCTTGATGGCCGTGGTGCCTGCGTCCACGGCAAGATAGCTCTTCATGCCGTTACAGTTTGCCTGCCCCGGGGTGGACGATGCCCTCCCGGGCAATCTCCTCCAGCTGCACCTGCAGCTCCTGGGGCGTAAACTCCCGAGGGCCGCCCAGCAGATCGGTGATGAAGCTGACCTTGCACAGCTGCTCCAGCATCTCCATGCGCCCCCAGGCCTCGTCCAGATCCGTTCCCATGGTCACGGCGCCGTGGTTGCCCAGCAGCAGCGCGCTGTGGCGGCCGATATAGGGCGCCATGGACTCCGCCACCTCGGCGGTGCCCGCCAGCCGGTACTCGCACCGAGGCACAGAACCCAGATAGTACACCTGATCCGGCAGGAAGCTCCTGTCCAGCTTGCGCTCCATAGCCGCATACGCCACGGAAAACGGCGCATGGGCATGGCACACGGCGGTCACCTCCGGACGATGGGCATAGCAGTAAAGATGCACCCGACTCTCCGACGAGGCGCGCCCCTTTCCGTCCACCACACGGCCTTGGCCGTCCATCAGCACCAGCATGTCCTCCGTCAGCTCCTCCTTGCACACGCCGGAGGGAGTGATGAGGAAGCGATCCTCCTCCAGCTTCACGGATATGTTGCCGCTGTTGCAGGGCGAGAAGCCCTGACGGTACATCCGGTGTGCGATCTTGCACAGCTCGTGACGCAGCATTTGTTCTTTTTGCACCATAACGCCCTCCATTTTTGTGCATTTTGTCAGAAAAAACGTTCTGATTCCGTGTCATTAAACTATATTTTGATGGTATTATATCTTGTTTTAAATGTCAAGGTATTTTTTCAAAAAAATTAAACTATTTTTTATTTTTATGCCTTGACATGTAATTTATATTTTATATAATGGAAGGTAAGAAACTACCGGAAAGGGGTATGATATACCGTGAAACGCAAACTCGCCTTAGGCACGCCCATCACGCAGCCGTATCTCAATCGCATGGAGGAAGTGTTCCAGATAACGCCCTTCAGCCAGCTTCTCACCCCCGGCACATGGCCCGACGAGGAAACCGTCCGCAGCGCCTGCATGGGCAGCGAGGTCATCATTCTGGAGGCCGACCACATCGGCGCCGAAACACTGAGCGCCTGGCGGGAGGCCGGACTGAAGCTGCTGATCTGCACCCGCGGCAACCCCGTGAACATCGACGCAGACGCCTGCCGCCGGCTGGGCATCACGCTGACCTACACCCCGGGGCGCAACGCCCAGTCCGTGGCGGAGTACACCTTCGCCCTGCTGCTGATGCTGTGCAAGCAGCTGCACCGCTCCGTCCGGCAGATCTGGGACGGCTCGGCGCTGGACGAGCCTGTGGCGGATATTTTCGCCGTGCCGGACGTGAAGGACGTGGTGTGGATGAACCAACGCGTCAACGTGTATAACACCGTGCCGCTGGGCTGCGAGCTGTATGAAAAAACCATCTCCCTCATCGGCTTCGGCGCCGTGGCCAAGCGGGTCGCGCGGATCGCCACAGGCTTTTCCATGCGGGTGCTGGCCTATGACCCCTTCTGCCCGCCAGAGGCCTTTGCCGCCTATGGCGCCGAAAACTGCACGCCGGAGGAGGTTCTGGCGCAGGGTGACATCATCTCCGTGCATCTGCCGGTGCTGCCCTCCACCGTGGGCATGATCGACAGCTCGTGGTT
>OMQS01000116.1 GCA_900313295.1 uncultured Eubacteriales bacterium | reverse complement strand
GAGGCATATGGCGACCAAGATGGGGCTCGAACCCACGACCTCCAGCGTGACAGGCTGGCGTTCTAACCAACTGAACTACTTGGCCATATCTTTGGTGGGAACAACTGGACTCGAACCAGTGACCCCCTGCTTGTAAGGCAGGTGCTCTAACCAGCTGAGCTATGCTCCCGCTTTTCGCCGTTCCACTCGTAACGACAGGATTTATTATACCGAAAAGCCGTCCTGTTGTCAACACCAAAAATCATATTTTGCCAATTATTTTTTGCCCTCCAAATTATCTATGAGCTGCCGGAGCTGCGGCGCCGTGAACTCATACTCCGCATCGCAGAACTGGCAGGTCATATGGCAGGAGCCTTGCTCCTCGAGGATCTTTTTCAGCTCATCCGGCCCCAGTGAGATGAGCGCGCGCTCCACCCGCTCGCGGCTGCAGTAGCACTTGTACTCCACCGGATCGGACTCCAAGATCTTCACCTCAAAGTCGGACAAAACCGTCCGCAGCAGATGCTCCGGATCGGGGTCTTTATCCAGAAGGGCGGACACATTGCCGGCGGCCAGCACGCCGCCTTCCACCTTGGTAATGGTGTCCTCGTCGGCGCCGGGCATCAGCTGAATGAGGTAGCCGCCGGCAGCGCGGACGCTCTGATCCCGCTCAATGAGCACTCCCAGGCCGCAGGCCGTGGGGATCTGCTCCGACTCCACAAAATAGCCGGCGATGTCCTCGGCGATCTCGCCGCCCAGAAGATCCACGGTGCCCACATACGGCTCCTTCATGTTCAGGTCCTTGATCACGGTCATGGTGCCGCCCTCGGCGCCCACAGCCGTGCCCACGTCCAGCTTACCGTCCGGCCGCAGGGGCAGATCCACCTGGGGATCAGTCACATAGCCCCGCACATTTCCCGACGGGTCGGACACCGCCAGAATGGTGCCCAGAGGGCCGGTGCCCTTAATTTGCAGGGTCAGGCTGGCGCCCTGCCCCTTGAGGGCGTTGCCCATCATGGCGCAGCCGGCCAGGGTACGTCCCAAGGCCGCCGTGGCCACCGGCAAGGTCTTATGGATCTGTCGGGCGCGCTCGGTGAGGCCGCGGCTGCTGATGGCTGCCGCCTGCACCATGCCATCGGAGGTGATGGCTCTGACGATTCTATCGCTCATAATTTGAAAATCCCTTCTTTATTATGTGGTTTAGAAAACGGGGCGTCGAGGACGCCGCCCCCTACGGATGCAAAACAATATGTGCGTCCATAATTTGCGGCGGGGTGTGGTCACCCCGCCCTACGGAAAAATAATTATTCTCGGGTGCAGCAGAAATAGATGCGCTGCTCGCCCTCGGCGGGTCTGCGCAGGCGGCAGTCGCCGTACACGCGGATATTCCCGAAGCCGGCCTCCCGCAGCCACTGCGTCAGCTCCTCCAGCGCATAGTACCGCTGGCGGTGCAGCTCCGTGCTGCGCCGATAGCGCCCGTCTTTTTCCCTGCGGAACAGATCCACCCAGTAGGAGCAGATCGTCCGGCTGAACTCCGTGCGCCAGACGCAGTAGGCGTCCTCCGTTTCGTCCAGAAACACCTGCCCATCCAGACTCCGGAATTTTGCCAGCGTATTCACGTCAAAAATCAGCTGGCCGCCGGGGGCGATGAACAGATGCAGGCGCTGAAACGTGCGCTGCACATCAGCGGGGCTGGTGAGATAGTTCAGGCTGTCCAGACAGCAGATGGCGGCGTCCACGGTGCCGTAGAGATCCAGCTCGGGCATGGACTGGTGCAGAAAAATGGGCGCGACGCCCGCCACGCTGCCGCTTTTCATCATGGCGGCGGCCAGCATCTCCTCGGAGGCGTCCGCCCCGATCAACTCATAGCCTCGGGCGGTGAGCAGCCAGGTCATGGTGCCGGTGCCGCAGGCCAGATCCAGCACGGTGCGCACCGGAATGCGGCTGCGGGCAAACAGCTTCTCCAGATAATCCGCCCGCTTTTCGTAGCCCACGTCCCCCGTCAGGGCGTCGTAGGCTCCGGCCAGCCCCTCGTATGCGTTCATTCCTCGCCGCTCTCCTTCATCTTCTCCAGAATGCTCTCATAGCCCCCGGCTCCATTGAGGAGGGACCGATTCACCCGGCTGATGGTGGCGCT
This sequence comes from uncultured Eubacteriales bacterium, assembly GCA_900313295.1. Taxonomy (GTDB): domain Bacteria; phylum Bacillota; class Clostridia; order Oscillospirales; family Oscillospiraceae; genus Vescimonas. Next base: position 4,817 of record OMQS01000116.1, on the reverse strand, counting down.
GGAGGCCCCGGTCTTTTCCAATATCTCGTTATAAATCATGCCATTATTCAGCAGCGTAGCCACCTCAAAACGCTGCTCCATGGAGCGCATCTCCGAAATGGTGCACAGATCCTGGAAGAAGTTGTAGCACTCCTCCTCGGTCTCCAGCTTCAAAATGGCCTTATACAGCAGGTCGCTCTTTTGCTTGGTGGCGATTTTAGACTTTGCAGGACGAAGCATGGCGTCAGCCCTCCTTTATAGTTGCTTATATTTTACCATTTTAGTCCGCGAAAGTAAAGCGCCGCGGCAAGAATAATTCGTAACAAATTTGTAAACTTTGTAAAACTCCCCTTTACCTGTCGGGTCTTTTCCTGTAAAATAATGCAGATGAAAACCGGCATAGAAATCGAGGCAGCACTATGAGTTTCTTCCAAAAACTGGGCAACGCATTTTCCCGCTTCATGTACGGGCGCAACGGCTCCGACCAGCTGGGCTGGGCGTCCATCGTTCTGCTGTTGGTGCTCAACACCGTGAATCTTTTCATGCGCAGCGGCAGCGAAACGGTGCACACCATTCTCTCTACCGCGTCTCTCCTGCTGATGGTGTGGATCCTGTTCCGCATGTTTTCCCGCAATCTGCTCAAGCGGCGCAAGGAAAACGCCTGGTTTCTAACGAAGATCTATAACCCCCTCCGCAGCGGCTCCAGAACCCGCCGGATGCGCAGCATGGACAAGGAACACAAATATTTCACCTGCCCCAACTGCCGCACCGTGTGCCGCGTGCCCCGCGGCAAGGGCAAGATCATCATCACCTGCCCCAAGTGCGGCGGCTCCATTCATGGCAAAAGCTGAAGGCAGCATTTTTCGGCTCCCATCTTTTGGTGGGAGCTGTTTTTTTGTTTTTTGCTTGCAAACAGGTGTTCTATCGAGTACAATAAGAAAAAAGGCAGCGGAAGGAGGCGGCGCAGGATGCCGGAAAAATCGTATATCGCTATTGACCTGAAATCTTTTTATGCATCGGCGGAGTGCGTGTCCCGCGGGCTGGATCCGCTGCACACCAATCTGGTGGTGGCCGACCCCAGCCGCACGGAGAAGACCATCTGTCTGGCGGTCTCCCCGTCCCTGAAGGCCTACGGCATCTCCGGCCGCGCCAGGCTCTTCGAGGTGGTGCAGAGGGTGTCCGCCGTGAACGAGCGGCGGCAGCGCGCCTACCCGCAGCACAAGCTGTATGTGCGGGAGTACGACGACCGGCTCATCCGGTCGGATCCCTCGCTGGCGCTGGACTACATCGTGGCTCCGCCCCGCATGGCCTATTACATGGAAATTTCCACAACAATTTATGAAATTTACCTGCAATATGTGGCGCCGGAGGACATCCACGTTTACTCCATCGACGAGGTGTTCATCGACGCCACCCGCTACCTGCCCCTGTACGGCCTCACCCCCCGCGCCTTTGCCCAAAAGCTCATGGCGGCGGTGCTGCAGGAAACGGGCATCACCGCCACGGCAGGCATCGGGCCGAACCTGTTTCTGTGCAAAGTGGCCATGGACGTGGGCGCCAAGCACATCGAGCCGGACAGAAACGGCGCCCGCATCGCGGAGCTTACCCAGCGCAGCTTTCGGGAGCAGCTGTGGCAGCACCGCCCCCTGACGGACTTCTGGCGGGTGGGCAAGGGCTATGCCAAAAAGCTGGAAGCCAATGGAATGTTCACGCTGGGAGATGTGGCTCGCCGGTCGCTGACGGACGAAGACTCCCTGTATCGGCTCTTCGGTGTGAATGCCGAGCTGCTCATCGACCACGCATGGGGCTGGGAGCCGGTGACGCTGGCGGACATCAAAGCCTACCGGCCGGAAAAATGCTCCATGGGCGCCGGCCAGGTGCTCTCCTGCGCCTATCCGGCACAGAAGGCGCGCATTGTGGTGCGGGAGATGGCGGACGCGCTGGCGCTGGAGCTGGTGGATAAGCGTCTGGTGGCGGAGCAGCTGGTGCTCACCGTGGGCTACGACCGCGCGGGCAGCACCGCGGAATACGCCGGCCCCCGCGCCACCGATCCCTACGGCCGCATCATCCCCAAGCCCGCCCACGGCACAGAGCATCTCCCCTGCCCCACCGCCTCGTCCAAGTATATCATCGACGCCGCCATGGCGCTGTTTGACCGTATTGTGGACGCGCGCCTCCCCGTGCGGCGCATGAGTCTGGTGGCGGATCGGGTGACGGCGGAAGAACTTGCGCCCCGCCGGACGCAGCCGGAGCAGCTGGATCTGTTCACCGACTACGCGGCCTGCGAGGAGCAGGCGGCCAATCTGGAAAAGGAAAAGCACCTGCAGAAGGCGGTGCTGGACATCAAGAAAAAGTACGGCAAAAATGCCATTTTGAAGGGCATGAATTATGAGGACGGCGCCACTGCCGCCCAGCGCAACCGCCAGATCGGCGGCCACAAAGCATGAGAAGGGAGAAAATCATGGGCGCATACGACGACATTCTGCATCTGCCCCACCACCGCTCGGAAAAGCACCCGCCCATGGCCATGCGGGAGCGGGCGGCGCAGTTCTCCTCCTTCCGCGCCCTCACCGGCTACGAGGACGCCATTGACGAAACCGCCCGCCTGACGGACAGGCGCGCAGAGCGCAGCGAGGAGGAGCGGCGGCGGCTGGACGACATACTGCAGCGGCTGGAGAGCCGTCTGCGGGAGGAGCCGACCGTCACCGTCACCTATTTCCGCCCCGATCCCCGCAAGGCGGGCGGCGCGTATTTGCAGCATACCGGCGCCCTCCACGCCATTGATCGGGCAAACCGCCGCCTTGTGTTTCGGGACAAGTGGGCGGTGGAGATGGAGGACGTATACGACGTGGCCGAACAGAAAAATCACCTGCCCTAAGCAGGTGATTTTTTATATGATATTTATTACACGCTCAGCTGATCGTCCAGCTCCAAGCCGGAGTTGTGCTTGGTGAGGAAACCCAGCGACCAGGCACCGCAGTAGGCGATGAAATAGCGGTCTTTGAAGTCCTGCAGGACGCGGGAATCGGTGCAGAGGGTCATGTCCTGATAGTCGCCGTCGTAGCTCTTGATGCGGATGAGGTGGCTGTAGGGCAGTCCCTCCATCCGCAGCTCCACGCCGTACTCGCTGCGCATTCGATACTCGAACACGTCGAATTGCAGGGAGCCGACCACGCCCACCACGATGTCCTCGTAGCCGCTGCCGGGGAACTTGAAGATCTGGATAGCGCCCTCCTGGGCGATCTGCTGCACGCCCTTGATGAACTGCTTGCGCTTCATGGTGTCCTTGGGGGACACGGAGCGGAACAGCTCCGGCTCGAAGGAGGGAATGCCGGAATAGCGGAACTTTTTGCCCGGCACGGTGATGGTGTCGCCGATGGAAAAAATGCCGGGATCAAACACGCCGATGATGTCTCCGGCATAGGCCTCGTCCACGATCTCACGCTCGGCGGCCATCATGGCCTGGGGCTGGGACAGACGCATCTTTTTGCCCGTCTGCACATGGTAATACTCCGCGTCCCGCTCAAATTTGCCGGAGCAGATACGCATGAAGGCAAGGCGATCCCGATGTGCCTTGTTCATGTTGGCCTGGATCTTGAACACGAAGGCGGAAAAGTCCGGTGAAAAAGCGTCCACAAGCCCCTCGTCACTCTGCCGCGACAGCGGGGGCGTGGTCATGCGCAAAAAGGACTCCAGAAACGGCTCCACGCCGAAGTTCGTGAGAGCCGAGCCGAAGAACACCGGCGACAGCTTGCCGCACCGCACGGCCTCCAGGTCGAACTCCGCACCGGCGCCCAGCAGCTCCACATCGTCCCGCAGGGTCTGGGTGAGCCTGTCGCCGATCAGCTCCGGCAGGGCGGGGTCGTCCAGCTCCACCTCGGTGACGGCGGCCTTGCGGGCGTGGCCGGCATCGGTGAAGTGCAGAATGCGCTTTTTTTCTCGGTCGTACACACCCTGAAACTCGTTGCCGCAGCCGATGGGCCAGTTCACGGGATATGTGGCAATGCCCAGCTCCCGCTCCACCTCTTCGCACAGCTCCAGCGGGTCGCGGGTCTCACGATCCATCTTGTTGACGAAGGTGAAAATGGGGATGTGTCGCAGGGCACACACCTTGAAGAGCTTGCGGGTCTGAGGCTCCACGCCCTTGGCGCCGTCAATGACCATGACGGCGCTGTCGGCGGCCATGAGGGTGCGGTAGGTATCCTCGGAAAAGTCCTGATGGCCGGGAGTGTCCAGAATGTTGATGCAGAAGCCGTCATGGCGGAACTGCATCACCGACGAGGTGACGGAAATGCCGCGCTGCTTCTCGATCTCCATCCAGTCGGAGGTGGCGGCGCGGGCGCGCTTGCCCTTCACCTCGCCCGCCTGCGCGATGGCACCGCCGTAGAGCAGGAACTTCTCCGTCAATGTAGTTTTACCGGCGTCCGGATGGGAAATGATGGCAAATGTCCGACGTCGGGATATTTCTTCCTGTAATGAAGCCATAGGTTCCTCCTAAGTAACACACGATCTTCCGCCCCGACGCCCCGCCGGCGCAGAATCCATATTATTATATACAAAAAATGGAGAAAAGTCTATAAATACCGCAAAATTTTTCCGCCGAACGCAGAAAAACGCCCGAAGTGCTGCTTGCGCTTCGGGCTGTCGGGTCATTTTATCCAATCTCTATACTCGGAAAACCCGTAGAGCAGGTTTTCCCGGCTGTGGCAGTCGGAGGAAAGAATGCGTTTTACACCCCGGCGGCGCAGCTCCTCCATGATCTCGCGGGCGGGGTACGGCTCCGAGCGGTAGCCCCGAGCCATGGCGCCGGTGTTGATCTCAAACGTAACGTCCGCCTG